>NZ_JABAEE010000042.1:0-56960 GCF_023701885.1 Pseudomonas sp. CG7
CGCTCTGCTGAAAGGGCAAAGCGAATACCAACCAAAAGCGGCTTGAGGGCTTCCCCTCAACCATAGAATCTCCCACAGGGGACAGTTGAGTTGCCACTGGATTAGCCGTTGTACGTAGGATGCCTCCTCCGTCGCTGTTATAGTTTTGCTCTTGCCGTGAACCGAGCCGTCCCATGTCCAGTGCCACCGCTCCTATCCTGATCACTGGTGCAGCCCAGCGCGTCGGCCTGCACTGCGCCCGACGCTTGCTGGAGGACGGGCAGCCGGTGATCGCGACCTATCGCACCGAACGCCCCGGCGTGCAGGCGTTGCGCGATTTGGGGGCGACGGTGCTGTTCGCCGACTTCTCCAGCGAAACGGGAATCCTGGCCTTTATCGAACAACTCAAGCAGCACACCGACCAGCTGCGGGCCATCGTGCACAACGCCTCGACCTGGATGCCCGAGGCGCCTGGCAACGAAGCGACGGCTTTCAGCGCCATGTTCGGCGTGCACATGCTCGCGCCTTACCTGATCAACCTGCATGGCGCCGAACTGCTGCGGCGTTCAACGCCCGCGGATATCGTGCACATCAGCGATGACGTGACTCGCAAGGGCAGCGCCCGGCATATCGCCTATTGCGCCAGCAAGGCCGGCCTGGAAAGCCTGACCCTGTCGTTCGCGGCGAAGTTCGCCCCCGCGATCAAGGTCAACGGCATCGCCCCGGCCCTGCTACTGTTCAACCCCGAAGACGACGCGGCTTACCGCGCCAAGGCCCTGGCCAAGTCCGCGCTGGGTATCGAACCTGGCAGCGAAGTGATCTACCAGAGCCTGCGTTATCTGCTGGACAACCCCTATGTCACCGGCACGACCCTGACCGTCAACGGCGGGCGGCACGTCAAATAGCCTTGTTTCGAGGATGCACCATGACGCTATCCCTGCCCCAGCACTACCGCGAGATCCTCATCGGCCTGGGGGAGAACCCCGAGCGCGAGGGTTTGCTCGATACCCCGGTGCGTGCCGCCAAGGCCATGCAGTACCTTTGCCATGGCTATGAACAAAGCGTCGAGCAAATCGTCAACGGCGCGCTGTTCGCCTCTGACAGCGATGAAATGGTGATCGTCGCCGACATCGAACTCTATTCACTCTGCGAACATCACCTGTTGCCCTTCATCGGCAAGGCCCATGTGGCTTATATTCCTACCGGCAAGGTCTTGGGGCTGTCGAAGATCGCCCGGTTGGTGGACATGTTCGCCCGCCGCCTGCAAATCCAGGAGAACCTGACCCGGCAAATCGCCGACGCGGTGCAGCAGGTCACCCAGGCCGCCGGCGTGGCGGGGGTGATCGCGGCCCAGCACATGTGCATGATGATGCGCGGTGTCGAAAAACAGAACTCGACCATGAACACCTCGGTGATGCTCGGCGCCTTTCGCGATTCCAGCACCACGCGCCAGGAGTTCCTGCAATTGATTCGACGGAGCAAGTAAATGCCACAACTTCAGCCAGCCATGGCACGTATCAAGGTCAAGGACCTGCGCCTGCGCACCTTCATCGGCATCAACGAGGATGAAATCCTCAACAAGCAGGATGTGTTGATCAACCTGACCATCCTCTACGCTGCCCAAGAAGCGGTGCGCGACAACGACATCGACCACGCGCTGAACTACCGCACCATCACCAAGGCGATCATCGCCCACGTGGAAGGCAACCGCTTCGCCCTGCTCGAACGCCTGACCCAAGAACTGCTCGACCTGGTCATGGCTAATGAGTCGGTGCTGTACGCCGAAGTCGAAGTGGACAAGCCGCACGCCTTGCGCTTCGCCGAGTCCGTATCGATTACGCTCGCGGCAAGCAGGGCTACTTCGTAGCAGCCAAAAGCTTCAAGCTGTAAGCTTCAAGCCTGAACACCGCAAACCCACTTTCAGCTTGAAGCTTGCCACTTGAAGCTGTCTCGCAGAGACCCCCATGAACGACCAACAACGCCTCGAACTCGAAGCCGCCGCTTTCCGTCGGCTGGTTGCCCACCTGGACAGCCGCAAGGATGTGCAGAACATCGACCTGATGAACCTCGCCGGCTTCTGCCGCAACTGCCTGTCCAAGTGGTACAAGGCCGCCGCCGATGAGCGCCAGGTCGAGGTCAGCCTCGACGACGCCCGCGAAGTGGTCTATGGCATGCCGTACGCCGAGTGGAAAGCCCTCTACCAGAAAGAAGCCAGCGCCGAACAACAGGCGGCGTTCTCCAAAGGAAAACCCGATGTTTGATCTTGCCACCCTGCGTACCCGTCTCATGAGCGGTGAACATGCCTTCGCCGACACCCTGGCCTTTATCGCCGCCGGCTACGACTACCAACCCCAGGCTTTCAACAACGGCGGCGTGCAAAACGCCGCCGGGCAGAACGAAGGTTCGTGCAAGACCCTGGGCCTGGCGCTGCTCGAAGGCTTGAGCAATGAAGAAGCGCTGCTGGCATTCGGCGAACATTACCGTTCGGTGCTGGCCACGCCCGAAGGCAGCGATCACGGTAATATTCGCGCGTTGATGGTCCATGGGCTGGCGGGTGTGACGTTTGAGGCGCAGCCGCTGCAGCGGCGTTGATCCGAGCCCCGCTCTGTAGCCAGGTCCGCTTTTGTGGCGAGGGAGCTTGCTCCCGCTGGGCTGCGCAGCAGCCCCAAACAATCAAACTCAATTTGCCTGACACTCCGAGTTGCCAGGTTTCGGGGCCGCTTCGCGCCCCAGCGGGAGCAAGCTCCCTCGCCACGGGCTGCACATCTCAAGTAAGCGGCGCCTCACCACATCCCGACTTTTAAGATTGACCCGGCAACTTTATTTCGTTTGCCGGGCGCCTCTGCTCGCGGCTTAGATAACGGAAATCTCTCCTTCGTCCGGGCCGTCCTCCATGAGCAGCGAAACCATCAGCCAATCGATCTCTATCGTGCATCCCGTCAGCCTCAGCCACGGCAAGAATGCCGAGGTCTGGGACACCGACGGCAGACGCTACATCGATTTCGTCGGCGGCATCGGTGTATTGAACCTGGGCCATTGCCATCCGCGCATCGTCGAGGCGATCCGCGAACAGGCCACCCGGCTGACTCACTACGCCTTCAACGCCGCGCCTCACGCGCCCTACATTGAGTTGATGGAACGTCTGGCGGCGTTCATCCCGCTGGGCTACCCCGTCAGCGGCATGCTCACCAACAGCGGCGCCGAAGCGGCGGAGAATGCCTTGAAGATCGTGCGCGGTGCCACGGGCCGTACCGCCGTGATCGCGTTTGACGGCGCCTTTCACGGCCGCACCCTGGCGACCCTCAACCTCAACGGCAAGGTCGCGCCCTACAAACAGAAAGTTGGCGTGCTGCCCGGGCCGGTGTATCACCTGCCGTACCCCAGCCAGGACAACGGCATCACCTGCGATGAGGCGTTGAAGGCCATGGAGCGGCTGTTCAGCGTCGAGATCGACGTGAATGACGTGGCCTGTTTCATTGTCGAGCCGGTGCAGGGCGAAGCCGGCTTCCTGGCGTTGGACGTGCCCTTCGCCCAGGCCCTGCGGCGGTTCTGCGACGACAAGGGCATTGTTCTGATCGTTGATGAGATCCAGTCCGGCTTCGGCCGCACCGGCCAGCGCTTTGCCTTCCCCCGGTTGGGCATCGAGCCAGACCTGGTGCTGCTGGGTAAAAGCATTGCCGGCGGCGTGCCCCTGGGAGCAGTGGTGGGCCGCAAGGCGCTGCTGGACAACCTGCCCAAGGGTGGCTTGGGCGGCACCTACTCCGGCAACCCCCTTGCCTGCGCCGCCGCACTGGCGACCCTGGACGAAATGACCGACGCCAACCTGACCGCCTGGGGTGCACAACAGGAAGAGGCGATCGTCAGCCGCTACGAATCCTGGCGCCGTCGCGGGCTGAGCCCTTACCTGGGCCGCCTGACCGGTGTCGGCGCGATGCGCGGCATCGAACTGAGCCACGCCGATGGCACTCCGGCCTCGGCACAACTGACGCAACTGCTGGCCTTGGCACGGGAAGCGGGCCTGCTGCTGATGCCCAGCGGCAAATCACGGCACATCATCCGGCTGCTGGCGCCGTTGACGACCGAGCCGGCCGTGCTGGAAGAAGGATTGGATATCTTGGAGGCGTGCCTGGCGAAGCTGGCCTGACAATCGATCTTCTGACCAAACAGAGGACTTGTGGGAGCGGGCTTGCTCGCGAAGGCGGTGTGTCAGTTAGCATCGATGTCGACTGGAACACCGCCTTCGCGAGCAAGCCCGCTCCCACAGGGTCCACCGGCAGATATCCAAGCACAAAAAAACCGGCCGAAGCCGGTTTTTTTGTACCCGATGAATCAGAACGATGCGTTCTGCAGGCCATCCAGGTAACGCTCGGTGTCCAGGGCTGCCATGCAACCGGCACCGGCCGAGGTGATCGCCTGGCGGTAGACATGGTCAGCCACGTCGCCGGCCGCGAAGATGCCTTCGACACTGGTGGCGGTGGCATTGCCGTCGCGGCCGCCCTTGACTACCAGGTAGCCGTCCTTGAGTTCCAGTTGGCCTTCGAACAACGAGGTGTTCGGGGTGTGGCCGATGGCGATGAAGACGCCGTCCACTGTGATCTCGTCAAAGCTGCCGTCGTTGTTCTTCAGGCGGGCACCGGTCACGCCCATGTTGTCGCCCAGCACTTCGTCCAGGGTCGCGTTGAGCTTGAGGATGATCTTGCCTTCGGCGACGCGGGCGTTGAGCTTGTCGATCAGGATCTTCTCGGCGCGGAAGGTTTCGCGACGGTGGATCAAGGTGACCGTGCTGGCGATGTTGGCCAGGTACAGGGCTTCCTCGACGGCGGTGTTGCCGCCACCGACCACAGCCACTGGCTTGTTGCGGTAGAAGAAGCCGTCGCAGGTGGCGCAGGCCGAAACACCTTTGCCCATGAACGCTTCTTCCGACGGCAGGCCCAGGTAACGAGCGCTGGCGCCGGTGGCGATGATCAGGGCATCACACGTATAGGTCGCGCTGTCGCCGGTCAGGGTGTACGGCTTGGCGGCGAAATCCACGGCATTGATGTGATCGAAGACGATCTCGGTCTCGAAGCGCTCGGCGTGTTCCTTCATGCGCTCCATCAGGGCCGGGCCGGTCAAGCCGTGGACGTCGCCCGGCCAGTTGTCGACTTCGGTGGTGGTGGTCAATTGACCGCCGGCCTGCATGCCGGTGATCAGCAACGGCTTGAGGTTGGCACGGGCCGCATAGCCCGCAGCGCTGTAACCGGCAGGGCCGGAACCAAGGATAATCACTCGCGAATGACGCACTTCAGACATGACCTGCTCCTGTTGACCGGACCTTGCGGGCCGGAACGCCGGGTGAGCGGCGCGAATAAAAAAGGACCGTTGACGCACTTGGGGAAGGCTTGGGTTCGACAGTCCTGGAAAAGAATGGGTGCAGCGTATCGAGGGAGCGAAGATTAAGGAAATACGGTTTAACAATCCAGCTCATAGGTGAGCTCTATCCCCGGCGGTCCTTTTAATAGGCGCCTTCGCCTCAAGAAACGTTGTTACACGCCATGTCGCCGCTTTCCCGGGCGGGGCAAAGCCGGTAAGGTCGGCGCGTTCATCTTCGCTCGGAGCCACCTATGCCCGCCCCCGTCCTGTCCGGCCCGCAATATCTGCGAGAAGGCCTCAAGCTGGTCTTGAGCCCGGGCCTGCGCCTGTTCGTCCTCTTGCCCCTGGCGATCAACCTGGTGCTGTTCGTCGGATTGATCTACCTGGCCGGCCATCAGTTCAGCCTGTGGGTCGATACGCTGATGCCGTCGCTGCCGGAATGGCTGAGTTTCCTCAGCTACGTGCTCTGGCCATTGTTCGTGGTGCTCGTCGTGTTGATGGTATTTTTCACCTTCACCATGCTCGCCAACATCATCGCGGCGCCGTTCAACGGTTTTCTCGCGGAAAAGGTCGAGGTGGTCATCCGTGGCACCGACGATTTTCCGGCCTTCAGCTGGGCCGAGTTGATCGCCATGATCCCCCGGACCCTCAGCCGGGAGGCGCGCAAGCTGGGTTATTTCCTGCCCCGCGCCCTGGGGCTGTTCGTGCTGTCGTTCATCCCCGTGGTCAATCTGGTGGCGGCGCCACTGTGGCTGCTGTTCGGCGTGTGGATGATGGCGATCCAGTACATCGACTACCCGGCGGACAACCACAAGTTGGGCTGGAACGAAATGCTCGCCTGGCTGCGGGAAAAACGCTGGCAGAGCCTGGGCTTTGGCGGCAGCGTCTATCTCGTGCTACTGATCCCGGTGGTGAACATCCTGATGATGCCGGCGGCGGTGGCTGGGGCGACATTATTCTGGGTGCGCGTGCAAGGCGCCGAGACCGCGTTGGCCCGTCAGGGCTGAGCCGGTCACAAATCCATCATCCAGGCGTCACAATGACGAAATGGCCCCGGTCGACACTGGGGTCATGACCACACCCCTGCACATTACCCTGATCACCGAAACCTTCCCGCCGGAAATCAACGGCGTGGCCAACACCTTGGGCCGCCTGTACGACGGCTTGCGCGCCCGCGGGCATCAGGTCGAGCTGATACGACCTCGCCAGGCCGACGACCCGCGCCAGGCCAGTGACGACCAACTGCTGCTGTGCCGGGGCTGGCCGCTACCGGGTTATCCGGGCTTGCAGTGGGGCCAGGCGTCGATGCACAAACTCCTCCGGCGCTGGAAACGCCATCGTCCGGACGTGCTGTACATCGCCACGGAAGGGCCGCTGGGTTTGTCGGCACTGCGGGCGGCGCGTCGCCTGGGCATCTCGGTGGTCAGTGGTTTCCATACCAATTTCCAGCAATACACCCAACAGTACGGCCTCGGGCTGTTGAGTCGCGGGCTCACCCATTACCTGCGCTGGTTTCACAACCGCTCCAGCCTGACCCTGGTGCCCAGTCTCAGCCAACGCCTGGAATTGGAGCGGCGCCATTTCGAGCGGGTGGCGTTGTTGTCCCGGGGCGTGGACAGCCAACTGTTCCATCCAATCAAGCGCTCGGCGAGCCTGCGCGAAGCGTGGGGCCTGGGTGACGATGACATCGCCGTGATCCATGTCGGACGCCTGGCACCGGAGAAAAACCTCGGGCTGCTCAAGCGCAGTTTCGACACGCTGTGCAGCGCTTTCCCGGGGCGCCGGATGAAACTGGTGGTGGTCGGCGACGGCCCGCAGCGGTCCGCGCTGGAGCAGGCATTGCCCGAGGCGATCTTTTGCGGCTCGCAACGCGGCGAGGCGCTGGCCAGCCACTATGCGTCCGGGGATGTGTTTGTCTTTCCGAGCCTGACCGAAACCTTCGGCAATGTGGTACTGGAGGCACTGGCGTCCGGGCTGGGGGTGGTGGCCTACGACCAGGCCGCCGCGGCGCAACATATTCGCCATGGCTACAACGGCGTGCTGGCGATGCCGGGGGATGAAGAGGCGTTCTGCGATGCCGCCCGTTGGCTGCTGGAAGAGCGCGAGACCTTGCGTTGTGTGCGACTCAATGCACGCCAGCATGCCAGTCGCCAGGGGTGGGCGTCGGTGTTCGAGCAATTTGAAGCGCAGTTGCGAGGGGTTAGCGTGGGTGAGCAGGTGATGCCTGCTGCGCCGACTGTGCGCTGATTGTTTGGTGATGCTGAGGCCGCCATCGCGAGCAAGCTCGCTCCCACAGGGGTTCTCGGCTAAACACAAAAATTGTGCGCGCTGAAGATGAAATGTGGGAGCGAGCTTGCTCGCGATGGCGTCGGATCAGGCGCCGCTTAGACCAGGGTCATCAACGCCTCGCGACTGAACGGCAAGATCTCTTGCTCCCGCCCTTCACGGACTTTTTGCGCCCAGTCCGGATCCACCAGCAGAGCACGCCCCACCGCCACCAGGTCGAACTCATCGTTGTTCAAGCGCTCCAGCAGCTTTTCCAGGCTGGCCGGTTGCGCGACTTTGTCGGTGTTGACCATGAACTGCAGGAACTCGCCATCCAGGCCGACGCTGCCCACGGTGATGGTGGGCTTGCCGGTGAGCTTGCGGGTCCAGCCGGCCAGGTTCAGCTCGGAGCCTTCGAATTCCGGCTCCCAGAAACGTCGCGTCGAACAGTGGAAAATATCCACGCCCGCTTCGGACAACGGTTTGAGGAATTCGCCCAAGGCTTCAGGCGTCTGCACCAGGCGCGCGGCGTAATCCTGCTGTTTCCATTGGGAGAAGCGGAAAAAGATCGGGAAGCCCTCGCCCACCGCCGCACGCACGGCACGGATCAACTCGATCGCAAAGCGCGAACGGTTGGCCAGGCTGCCGCCGTAGCCGTCGGTGCGCTGGTTGCTGCCGTCCCAGAAGAACTGGTCCACCAGGTAACCGTGGGCACCGTGGAGCTCCACTCCGTCCATGCCGATGCCCTGGGCGTCTTTTGCCGCTTGGGCGAAGGCCGCGATGACATCGTCGATGTCCGCCTGGGTCATGCCGTGGACCACCACCTGGCCGTCCTTGAGCTTTTCGGTCGGACCGTAACCCGGCACGCTGGCGTCCGGCTCGGTGCCGATGCGTCGCACGCTGCCCACGTGCCACAACTGTGGAACGATCTTGCCGCCTTCGGCATGCACCGCATCGACCACCTGCTTCCAGCCGGCCAACGCTGCATCGCCGTAGAAATGCGGCACGTTCGGGTAGCCGTTGGAGGCCTTGTGCCCGACCGTCGTGCCCTCGGTGATGATCAGGCCGACCCCGGCCGCCGCGCGACGACGGTAGTACTCGATCACCTTGGCGTTCGGCACGCCGCCCGGCGAAAAGGAACGGGTCATCGGCGCCATCACCACCCGGGTCGGCAACTCGAACGCGCCGAGGTGGAAGGGTTTGAACAGGGCTTTTACAGGCATGGGGCACTCCACGGAACGAAGTCACAGGTCGGATATGACGACGATAATATGGAGCACGAGGGGCGCTGGACAGCACTATTGATTTGAATGATCAAGGATCAAAAGGGAGCGGTGAGTACCACAGCCTCAAGCACGCTCCCTGTGGCGAGGGAGCTTGCTCCCGCTCGGTTGCGCAGCAACCGCAAAAAGCCAGGGCCGCTTCGCAGCCCAGCGGGAGCACGCTCCCTCGCCACAAAGGGACCGCCATACATTATTGGGATCAAGCCAGCGCTTTTTCGATCGCCTGGATCACGGAAGGATCATCCGGCGCCGTGCGCGGTGAGAAACGCGCCAGCACCCTGCCGTCCTTGCCGAGCAGGAATTTTTCGAAGTTCCAGGTGATGTCCCCGGGAAACTCGGCCCCCTCGCCCGCCAGCAGGCGGTACAACTGATGACGTTCATGACCATTCACGTCCAGCTTGCTGGACAGCGGGAACGTCACGCCATAGTTGAGGCTGCAGAACTCCTGGATTTCCTGCTCGCTCCCCGGCTCTTGCCCGGCGAACTGATTGCAGGGCAGGCCCAGCACGCTGAAGCCCTTGTCCTTGTATTGCTGATAGAGATTTTCCAGCGCCGCGTACTGAGGCGTAAGGCCACATTTGGAGGCGACGTTGACCACCAGCACGACTTGCCCCTTGAAAGGCGCCAGAGGAAGCTCCTGACCATCCAGGGCTTTCAGTTTAAGGTCGTGGAAAGCACTCATGACGAACTCCAGGTTTGCGGATCTTTTCGAAACAGCCATGGGTGATGCTAACAGCAGCGACTAAAAAGGCGCCATAGGGCGCCTCTCCAGTCAACTTGAGCGTAGCGCAGAAATCAATGGTGATGGCCGCCTTCACCATGGACGTGACCATGGGCGATTTCTTCCTGGCTGGCGTCACGGATGTCAACGATCTTGACTTGGAAGTTCAAGCGCTGACCGGCCAACGGGTGGTTGCCGTCAACGGTGACGTCGTCGCCTTCCAGGTCGCGGATGGTGACGATCTGCATCTGGCCATCGGGCGCCGAGGCGTGGAACTGCATGCCCACTTCCAGCTCATCCACGCCTTCGAACATGCTGCGGCTCAAGGTGCTGACCAGCTCAGCGGAATATTCGCCATAGGCGTCTTCCGGCTCAACGGCGACTTTCAGCTCGTCACCGACGGCTTTGCCTTCCAGGGCCTTCTCCAGGCCTGGAATGATATTACCCGCGCCTTGCAGGTAGACCAGCGGAGCGCCGCCGGCAGAGCTGTCGATGACCTCACCAGCGTCGTTGGTCAGGGTATAGTCGATGGAGACAGCCTTATTGGCGGCGATCAGCATGGGGCGAGACCTTTTGCATAAGAATGAAGAACGGACAAGTCTAAACAAGGATTTGCCCGAAAGCGAACGGAACCCGGACAAACGGGCTAGCTCGAACAGACCGACGGTCACCGGTTTCCATCAGGACGAGGACGGACACTGGGTGGCCGAGCTGTCCTGTGGCCACACCCAGCACCTGCGTCACCAACCGCCGTGGCAGTCTCGGGCCTGGGTGCTGGACCCTGCGCAACGTATTGGAAAAATAGGCCAGCCCTTTGATTGCGGCTGGTGCGCTCAAGGCCCGGTTAGCGATAACCTTGGCGACTGAATCGTGGGTAGACGGCCAGTCATAGGTCGCGCCATTCCCCCTTAGAGAATTCGCATGCAAACTTTTTTTATCGCGCCCACCGATTTTGGGGTGGGTCTGACCTCCATCAGCCTCGGGCTGGTGCGTACCCTTGAACGGGCCGGGCTGAAAGTCGGCTTTTTCAAACCTATTGCCCAGCCGCATCCCGGCGACACCGGGCCAGAGCGCTCCACCGAGCTGGTGGCCCGCACCCATGGTCTCAAGCCGCCGCAACCCCTGGGCCTGGCCCATGTGGAGCGCATGCTCGGCGATGGCCAGCTCGATGAACTGCTGGAAGAAATCATCACCCTTTACCAGCAAGCGGCCATCGGCAAGGACGTGCTGGTCGTCGAGGGCATGGTCCCGACCCGCAACGCCAGCTACGCCGCCCGGGTCAACCTGCACCTGGCCAAGAGCCTCGACGCCGAGGTCATCCTGGTGTCGGCACCGGAAAACGAAGTGCTGACCGCGCTTTCCGGGCGGGTGGAGTTGCAAGCGCAGTTGTTCGGCGGGCCGAAGGACCCGAAAGTCCTCGGGGTGATCCTGAACAAGGTCCGCACCGACGAAAGCATGGTAGCGTTTTCCGCACGGCTCAAGGAGCACTCGCCCCTGTTGCGCAGCGGCGATTTCCGCCTGCTCGGTTGCCTGCCGTTTCGCCCCGAACTCAATGCCCCGCGCACCCGCGACGTGGCCGACCTGATGGGCGCACAGGTGCTCAATGCCGGCGACTACGAAACCCGGCGCATGAGCAACATCATCATTTGCGCCCGCACCATGCGCAACACCGTGGAACTGCTCAAGCCCGGCGTGCTGGTGGTGACGCCTGGCGATCGCGACGACATCATCCTTGCCGTGAGCCTGGCGGCAATCAACGGCGTGCCACTGGCCGGCCTGTTGCTGACCAGCGACACGCTGCCCGACCCACGCATCATGGACCTGTGCCGCGGCGCCTTGCAGGCAGGGTTGCCGGTGCTGTCGGTGAGCACCGGCTCCTATGACACCGCCAACCTGCTCAACGGCCTGAACAAGGAAATCCCCATCGATGACCGCGAACGTGCGGAGATCATCACCGATTTTGTCGCCAGCCACCTGGACGCCAAATGGTTGCACCAGCGCTGCGGCACGCCACGGGAAATGCGCCTGTCGCCAGCGGTGTTCCGCTATCAGTTGATCCAGCGCGCCCAGGCCGCCAACAAACGCATCGTCCTGCCCGAAGGCAGCGAACCGCTGACCGTCCAGGCCGCCGCCATCTGCCAGGCCCGGGGCAGTGCCCGTTGCGTGTTGCGGGCCAAGCCGGCCGACGTCGAGGCGGTGGCCCGCGCCCAAGGCATCGAACTGCCGCCAGGGCTGGAGATCCTCGATCCGGACTCGATCCGCGAGCGCTACGTCGAGCCGATGGTGCGATTGCGCAAGAGCAAGAGCCTGAACGCGCCGATGGCCGAGCAGCAACTGGAAGACACCGTGGTTATAGGCACCATGATGCTGGCCCTGGATGAAGTGGACGGACTGGTCTCCGGGGTCATCCACTCCACCGCCAACACCATCCGCCCAGCCTTGCAACTGATCAAGACCGCGCCAGGCTGCTCGCTGGTGTCCTCGGTGTTTTTCATGTTGATTCCCGAAGAAGTGCTGGTCTACGGCGACTGCGTGATGAACCCGCACCCCAGCGCTGCGGAGCTGGCGGAAATCGCCCTGCAAAGCGCCGACTCGGCCGCCGCGTTCGGCATCACCCCACGGGTGGCGATGCTCAGTTATTCCAGCGGCGAGTCGGCCAGTGGCGAAGAAGTGGAAAAAGTCCGCGAAGCCACCCTGCTGGCCCACGAAGCCCAGCACGGCTTGCTGATCGACGGCCCGCTGCAATACGACGCCGCCGCCAACGAAACCGTGGCCCGGCAACTGGCGCCCAACAGCCAAGTGGCCGGCCGGGCGACGGTGTTCATCTTCCCGGACCTCAACACCGGCAACACCACCCACAAGGCCGTGCAGCGCAGCGCCGATTGCGTCAGCCTCGGGCCGATGCTGCAAGGCTTGCGCAAACCGGTGAATGACTTGCCCCGTGGCGCCCAGGTCGACGACATCGTGTACACCATCGCCCTGACTGCGATCCAAGCCGCCAACCGACCTTTGGATATTTAAATGCTGGACTTCCTGCCTGCCCCCTTGCGCGGCGTCATTGCTTCGCTGCTGTTGGCCCTGAACACCATCGCCTGCTGCACACCTCTGTTCATCGTGGCGATCTTCAAGCTGGTGCTGCCCTTCCCCGCCGCCCAGCGCTTCACCGACTGGCTGATGAGCCACATCCATGAAGCCTGGATCAGCAACAACAAGGCCTGGATGAACCTGGTGCGGCGTACCCGCTGGCACCTCAGCGGCTTGGAGGGCCTGGATTACCAGCACTCGTACCTGATCACCAGCAACCACCAGAGCTGGGTCGACATCATGGTGTTGCAGTACGTGTTGAACCGGCGCATCCGGCCGTTGAAGTTTTTCCTCAAGCAAGAGCTGATTTGGGTGCCGGTGATCGGCCTGGCCTGGTGGGCCCTGGGTTTCCCGTTCATGAAGCGCTACTCCAAGGCTTACCTGGAAAAGCATCCGGAGAAGAAAGGCAAGGACCTGGAAACCACCCGCAAAACCTGCGCGATGTTTCGCGACAACCCCGTGGGCATCTTCAACTTCGTCGAAGGCACGCGTTATACCGAAGGCAAGCACGCCCAGCAGCAGGCACCGTTTCGCTACCTGCTCAAGCCCAAGGCCGGTGGCATCGCGTTCGTGCTCGATGCCATGGGCGAACAATTGGAGTCGATCATCAACGTGACCATCCATTACCCGGGCGGACGTCCTGGGTATTGGGATTTGCTCTGCGGCAACGTTGGCGAGGGGGTGGTGCATTGCCAGGCGCTGACGATCCCGCCCCAGTTCATTGGTAAAAGCTACGACCAGGACGGTGCCTATCGCCTGGAGTTCCAGGGCTGGATCAATCAGTTGTGGCAGGACAAGGATGCGTTGCTTGCGCAGATGCATCGGGAGTATCCCGCCAAGTCTTGAGGTGGCTGCACCGGCCTCATCGCGAGCAAGCTCGCTCCCACAGGTATTTGCCTCAGCGCTGACCATTGTGGGAGCGAGCTTGCTCGCGATGGCGCCCCTCCAGACAACAAAAAAGCCCGCCGATGATCACTCATCGGCGGGCTTTTACTTGCCGCTTGAAGCTAGAAGCTTGCAGCTGTTTCCCTTAGATCGCCCCACGCTTGCGCAACAGATCCAGCACCTGCTTGACGCTTTCTTCCAGGGTCAGCGCCTGGGTGTCGATCACCAGGTCGGCATCCAGCGGCACGTCATACGGGAAGGACTCGCCCGGGATGTTGTCGCCGGCCGCGGCATAGAGCCCTTGCGGATCACGCTGGGCACACACCGTTGGCGAGGCCTGGACGTAGACCGTCAGCAGACGCTCACGGCCGATCAGGTCCTTGGCCTGCTCGCGCCCTTCGGCACTCGGCGCAACGAACGCGGCCAAGGTCAGCAGCCCCGCGTCGTTGAACTGACGAGCGACATGCGCCGCACGGCGCCAGTTCTCGGTCCGCCCGGCACGATCCTGCGGCAAGCCCTTGTTCAGGTCATGACGCAGGTTCTGGCCATCGAGGACAAAGACCGCACGGCCCGAGGCGAACAACTTGCGCTCGACCGCATAGGCCAGCGTGCTCTTGCCAGCGCCCGACAGGCCACTGAACAAGATTGTCGCCGGCTGCTGGCCGAAACGCTGGGTGCGTTCTTCCACCGACACATGGGCCAGTTTGCCGTGGTGCGTGCTGCTGCCGTGGGTCAGCGGCTGGGCGACGATCATGCCGGCGCCGACCGTACCGTTGGTCAGGCGATCGATGACGATGAACGCGCCAGTGGTGCGGTTGCTCTCGTAACCGTCCAGGGCGATCGGCGCATCCAGGGCGATCCTCACCTTGCCGATTTCGTTGAGCTGCAACGCGCTGGCCGGACCTTCTTCCAAGGTGTTCACATCGACCTTGTTGACGATGCTGGCAATCGAGCCCGGCACGTAGCTGGTGGCACGCTTGATGTCATATTTCTTGCCCGGCAGCATCGGCTCTTCGGCCATCCACACCAGCAGCGCTTCGAAGCTGTCGGTGACCGGCGGCACGTTGTCGGCATGCACCAGCAGGTCGCCACGGGAGATGTCGATCTCGTCTTCCATGGTCAGCGTCACTGCCTGGCCTGGACCGGCGTGTTCCAGCTCGCCTTCGAAGGTGACGATGGATTTCACGCGGCTGCTCTTGCCTGACGGCAGCACCACCACTTCGTCGCCCTTGTGCACGATGCCGCTGGCGAGGGTGCCGGCGAAACCGCGGAAGTTGAGGTTCGGACGGTTGACGTACTGCACCGGGAAACGCAGGTCGGTGAAGTTGCGGTCGCCCGCCACTTCCACGGTCTCGAGGATTTCCATCAGCGACTGGCCGGTGTACCACGGCGAACGCTCGGACTTGTTCACCACGTTGTCGCCCTTGAGGGCGGACATCGGCACGAAGTGCATGCTGGTGGGCTTCATCTTCAAGCCTTCGGCGAACTTCAGGTAGTCGGCCTTGATTGACTCGAACACGCCCTGGTCGAAGTTCTTGAGGTCCATCTTGTTGATGGCCACGACGATGTGCTTGATGCCCAGCAACGAGGCGATGAAGCTGTGGCGACGGGTCTGGGTCTGCACGCCGTAGCGGGCGTCCACCAGGATGATCGCCAGGTCACAGGTGGAAGCACCGGTGGCCATGTTGCGGGTGTACTGCTCATGGCCTGGGGTATCGGCGATGATGAATTTGCGCTTGGCGGTGGAGAAATAGCGGTACGCGACATCGATGGTGATGCCTTGTTCGCGCTCGGCCTGAAGGCCATCGACCAGCAACGCCAGGTCGATGTCGTCACCGGTGGTGCCGACTTTCTTCGAATCGCGGGTGATAGCTTCCAGGTGATCTTCGTAGATCATCTTGGAGTCGTGCAGCAGGCGCCCGATCAGGGTGCTCTTGCCGTCGTCGACGTTACCGCAGGTCAAGAAGCGCAGCAGCTCTTTACGCTCGTGCTGGCCCAGGTAGGCGAGGATGTCCTCGCTGATCAAATCAGATTGATGCGACATGACAGCCCCTTAGAAATAACCTTGACGTTTTTTATCTTCCATCGAGCCTGCGCCATCGTGGTCGATGACCCGGCCCTGGCGCTCGGAAGTTCGCGTCAGGAGCATTTCCTGGATGATGTCCGTCAGGCTTTCGGCCTCGGACTCCACCGCGCCCGTCAACGGGTAGCAGCCAAGGGTACGGAAACGCACTTTCTTCTTGACGATACGGGCCTTGTCTTCGTCGGACAGGTGCTCGAGGATGCGCTCGTCGTCGATCATGATCAGCGTGCCGTTCTTCTCGATCACTTCACGCTCGGCGGCGAAGTACAGCGGCACGATCGGGATGCCTTCGAGGTAGATGTACTGCCAGATGTCCAGCTCGGTCCAGTTCGACAGCGGGAAGACGCGGATCGACTCGCCCTTGTTGACCTTGCCGTTGTAGACGTTCCACAGCTCCGGGCGCTGGTTCTTCGGGTCCCAGCGGTGCTTGCTGTCACGGAACGAGTACACGCGCTCCTTGGCGCGGGATTTCTCTTCATCGCGACGGGCACCGCCGAACGCAGCATCGAAACCATACTTGTCCAAGGCCTGCTTGAGGCCTTCGGTCTTCATGATGTCGGTGTGCTTGGCACTGCCGTGGGTGAACGGGTTGATGCCCTGCGCCACGCCGTCCGGGTTCACATGAGTGATCAGGTCCAGGCCCAATTCCTCGACCATGCGGTCGCGGAACTTGTACATTTCCTGGAATTTCCAGCGGGTGTCGACGTGCATCACCGGAAACGGCAGCTTGCCGGGGAAGAACGCCTTGCGTGCCAGGTGCAGCATCACGGCGGAGTCTTTACCGATGGAGTACAGCATCACCGGGTTATCGAACTCGGCGGCCACCTCGCGGATGATGTGGATGCTTTCCGCCTCCAGCTGTTTCAGATGCGTCAGTTTGTCGACCATGGCTACTCACGAAAACTTTCTTATGAACGGCCAGCGGGCCGTGTTCGAGCGGGGAATCCTAGCACAGCGACCTCTTCTAATCAGGGCGCCAACTAGATCGAAACAGCATATGGATATGCCCAGTGGTTCGGGCCCCGCACCGGTCTTTTTGTGGGAGCGAGCTTGCTCGCGATAGCGGTGTGTCAGCCACATTAATGTCGACTGATCCGCCGCCATCGCGAGCAAGCTCGCTCCCACAGGGGTTAGTTCCCATAGGGTTATAAACAGTCAGATCGGATTCGGGCAATCGATGAAGATGTGTTCCAGGGCAAAGCGTCGCGCCAGGTAGTCACCCAGCGCCTGGACGCCGTAGCGCTCAGTGGCATGATGCCCGGCGGCAATGAAGCTGACGCCGTTCTCCCGGGCGCTGTGGAACGTCTGCTCCGAGGCCTCGCCGCTGAGGTAAAGGTCGACACCTGCGAGCACCGCCTGATCGATATACCCCTGGCCGCCACCGGTGCACCAGCCGACCCGACGGATCATCTGCTCGCCTTCGATCAGCAGGGGCTCGCGGCCCAAGGCTTCCTGGACCTTGCGCGCGAAATCCCGGGCCGTCATCGGTTCGGACAGAGAGCCGACCAGGCCGACAATCTTGGGATTATCCGGATCCAGCGGCCCCTCGACGGTGATGTCCAACTGGCGGGCCAGTTGCACGTTATTGCCCACTTCGGGGTGCAGGTCCAGGGGCAAGTGGTAAGCCAACAGGCTGATGTCATGCTTGAGCAACGTCTTGAGACGACGCTGTTTCATGCCGGTGATACAAGGGTTCTCGCCCTTCCAGAAATAACCGTGATGCACCAGCACCAGGTCGGCCCCGGCCTCGACAGCCGCATCGAGCAAGGCCTGGCTGGCGGTGACGCCGCTGACGATGCGCCTCACCTGGGGCGCGCCTTCGACCTGCAGGCCGTTGGGGCAATAATCGGCAATCCGGCTGCTGGCCAGGTAACGGTCCGCTTCTTCTACCAGGGTGTTCAGGGCGCCGGCCATGAAAAGACTCCTAAATATCCCGTTCAGAGGCGCGCGCGGCCTCGTATAATGCGCGACATTATGGGCGGTCTCATACCGCCTGCAACCTTTGTAGGACGTGCTTAATGCTCAAGGCGCTGCGTTTTTCCGGCTGGCCGCTATTGGCCGGTGTGCTTGTCGCTCTACTGATTATCCAGCGCTACCCGGAGTGGGTTGGCCTGCCGAGCCTCGACGTCAACCTGCAGCAGGCGCCGCAAACCAAGGCGGTGCTGCAGGGGCCGGTGTCCTATGCCGACGCCGTGACCACCGCCGCGCCGGCCGTGGTGAACCTGTACACCACCAAGGTCATCAACAAACCCAGCCATCCGCTGTTCGAAGACCCGCAATTCCGGCGCTTTTTCGGCGACAACTCGCCCAAGCAGAAGCGCATGGAGTCGAGCCTGGGGTCGGGCGTGATCATGAGCCCGGAAGGCTACATCCTGACCAACAACCACGTCACCAGCGGTGCCGACCAGATCGTGGTGGCCCTCAAGGACGGCCGTGAAACCCTGGCCCGGGTGATCGGCAGCGACCCGGAAACCGACCTGGCGGTACTGAAGATCGATCTCAAGAACCTGCCAGCCATCACCATCGGCCGCTCCGACAGCATCCGCATCGGCGACGTGACCCTGGCCATCGGCAACCCGTTCGGCGTTGGCCAGACCGTGACCATGGGCATCATCAGCGCCACCGGGCGCAATCAGTTGGGCCTGAACAACTACGAGGACTTCATACAGACCGACGCCGCGATCAATCCCGGCAATTCCGGTGGCGCGCTGGTGGATGCCAACGGCAACCTCACCGGGATCAACACGGAGATCTTCTCCAAGTCCGGCGGCAGCCAGGGCATCGGTTTCGCCATTCCGGTGAAACTGGCGAGGGAGGTGATGAAATCCATCATCGAACACGGCCAGGTGATTCGTGGATGGCTGGGGATTGAAGTCCAGCCGCTGACCCAGGAACTGGCGGAATCCTTCGGCTTGTCCGGGCGGCCCGGCATCGTGGTGGCGGGGATCTTCCGCGACGGTCCGGCGCAGAAGGCCGGCCTGCAACTGGGCGATGTGATCCTGAGCATCGATGGCGAACCGGCCGGCGATGGCCGCCGCTCGATGAACCAGGTGGCGCGGATCAAGCCCACCGACAAGGTGACGATCCAGGTCATGCGCAACGGCAAGGAGCTCAAGCTCACCGCCGAAATCGGCCTGCGCCCACCGCCGGCGCCGGTCGCGGTCAAGGAAGAACAATAACCGCGCAGCACCGTGGCGAGGGAGCTTGCTCCCGCTGGGCTGCGAAGCAGACCCAACAGGATTGAATGCAATCGGTCTGGTGTTTTTGAGGTGGCAGGTTTAGGGCTGCTGCGCAGCCCAGCGGGAGCAAGCTCCCTCGCCACAAAAACGGCGTTCGGCTCCACGTTTTCAGAGAAAGATAAATAGCATAAATTCTCATTAGTAGTGTTATATTGTTTCAATCTCAAGGTTTGGAACAACATAACATGTCATCCCTGAAACGGATTTCCATCGCCAGCCTCACCCTGGGCCTGCTCGGCGATCCGGCCTACGCCGAAGAAATCCAGCCGCTGGAGCTGGACGCCATCACCGTAACGTCCGACTACGAATCCGCCACCGGGCCTGTCACGGGCTATCGCGCCACCCGCTCCGCCAGTGCAACCAAGACCGACACGGCCCTGCGTGACATCCCGCAATCGATCAGCGTGATTCCCGCCAGCGTGCTCAAGGACCTGGGCAGCACCAGTGTTGAACGGGCATTAGAGTATGCCGGCGGCGTGTCGAAGCAGAACAACTTCGGTGGCCTGACGCTTTACGAATACAGCGTGCGCGGTTTCACCACCTCGGAGTTCTACAAGGACGGTTTCAGCGCCAACCGCGGCTATCCGAGCACCCCGGACGCCGCGAACATCGAACGCATCGAAGTGCTCAAGGGCCCGGCGGCCAGCCTGTATGGCCGAGGCGACCCTGGCGGCACGGTGAACATCGTCACCAAGAAACCGCAACCGGAAGCCTTCACCACGCTGCAAACCAGCGCCGGAAGCTGGGATCGCTACCGAACCGCGCTGGACGTCAACACGCCACTGGACGCCGAAGGCAACGTGCTGTCACGGGTCAATCTGGCGGTCGAGGACAACAATAGCTTTCGCGACCATGTCGGCAGCAAACGTGTTTTCGTTGCGCCTTCCATCAGTTGGCAACTGAGCCCCGATACGCGGTTGCTGGTGGAAAGCGAAATCGTGCGCCACAGCTCGACGTTCGACCGCGGCATCGTCGCTCCGAACAATCGCTGGAGCGGCGTTTCCCGCTCGACTTTCCTGGGCGAGCCCAACGACGGCGACATCGACAATCACAACAACATGCTCCAGGCCGCCCTCGAGCATCAGCTCAACGACGCCTGGCAACTGCGCCTGGCCAGCCACTACAAGCAGGGTGAGCTCTGGGGTTTCGCTTCCGAAGCGCAGCCGTTGAACGCCGATGGCCGCACGGTGAACCGCCGCTACCGCGAACGCGACAACAACTGGCACGACAGCATCACTCAGTTTGAATTGCGTGGCCTGTTCGACCTCGGACCCTGGCAGCATGAACTGCTGATCGGCAGCGAATACGAGGACTATCGCAAGAACGAGCGCGGGACCAGGATCCTCGGTGGCAGCTACCCCATCGACATCTATCAGCCGGTCTACGGCCAGCCGAAACCCAATGGTGATCGGATCGGCACGGATTTCTTCGAGCGAGTGCAAAGCCGCGCGCTGAACCTGCAAGACCAGATCGTCTTCACCGACAAGCTGCGGGGCATGCTTGGCGTGCGCTACGAGCATTTCGAGCAGAGCATCGAAGACCACAACACCAATCTCACCAGCCGCCAACGCCACGACGCCCTGACCCAGCGGGCCGGCCTGCTGAATCAATTGACGCCCGAGGTCGGCCTGTTCGCGAACGCCTCCACCTCGTTCAAGCCCAACAACGGCCTGGATGCCGGCGGCAAGACTTTCGATCCCGAGGAAGGGGTCGGCTATGAAGTTGGGATCAAGAGCGAGTTGTTCGACGATCGCCTGAGCACCACCCTGGCGGCGTTCCGTATAGAAAAGGAAAACGTTCTGGCTCAGACCGCAGGGACTGATTTCTACAGTGCCATTGGCAAGGCCCGCAGCCAGGGTATCGACTTGCAACTGACCGGGCAGGTGACCGACGCCGTGCGGGTGATCGGCGCCTATGCCTACATCGACGCCGAAGTGACCAAGGGTGACCCGGGAAATCCCACCGGCAGCCGGATCCTCGGCGTCGCCAAACACAGCGGCAGCCTACTGGGGGTCTACGAATTCCAGGATGGGCACCTGCGCGGCTCGGATGTTGGCGCGGCGTTTACGTACGTCGGTGATCGCTCGGGCGAAGCCGGCAAGGATTTCGAACTGCCGGCCTACCACACCGTGGACCTGCTGGCCCATTACAAGGCCAGCGATGACGTCACCGTGGGCCTGAACCTGAATAACGTCTTCGACGAAAAATACTACGAACGCTCCTACAGCAATTACTGGGTCACTCCCGGCGATCCGCGCAACTTCACTGTCAGCCTCACCCTCGATCTATAAGGAAGTCAGCATGAAATACCCCAAGACCTTCGCCCTGCTTGGCCTGCTCCTGGCCGCGCAGGCCTCGGCCCATGGCCTGTGGACCGAACAGCGTCGCGGCAACATCGAAGTGATCTACGGCCACGGTGCCGAAGACAATGCCTTCAAGGCGCAGAAAATCAGCGGTGCCTGGGCCTATGACCTGGGCGGCAAGATGATTCCGGTCACCGTAGAACGCCTGCCGGACCACGCCCGCCTGCAACCGCTCAAGCCGCCAGCCGTATTGGCGGTGGCGCTGGACAACGGCATGTGGTCCCAGACGGCGGACAAGAAGTGGATCAACGAAGGCCGCAGCAAAGTGCCCGGGGCGGTCGAAGCGACCCAGACGTTCAAGTACAGCCTGGCGATCTATGAGCCTGGGGCGAAACTGCCAGCGCTGGAACCGATCAAGTTCGTGATCCTGCCGGAAGTCGACCCGCTGACCGTAGGCCCAGGCCAGCCATTGCCGGTCCGGGTGCTGCTGGACGGCAAACCGGCGGCCGGGGTGAAACTGGTGGGCGACTACCGCAGCGCGCCGAACACCGTCTCGACGGAAACCGACGCAGAGGGCCGGGCCAAGGTACTGGTGCGCAACGAAGGACTGAATGTGATCGCGGCGCACATGGAAATCAAGCTCAAGGACAACAAGGACGTGGACACCCGTGGCGTGTTCACCTCGCTGACGTTCCTGGGTGAGCCGCATCACGAGTAACCTCAGAACCTATGGGAGCAAGGTTGACTGACACGATGCCATCGCGAGCAAGCTCGCTCCCACAGGGGATTGGCGGGGACCACACTTTTGTGAACACCCGCAGCCTAGTGTGGGAGCGAGCTTGCTCGCGAAAGCGGTGGGTCAGTTTGCATGAATGTTGGATGTCACGCCCCTTTCGCGAGCAAGCCCGCTCCCACAAGGGATGGTGGGTGTACGAGAAATTTGAATACACCTGTAATCCACTGTGGGAGCGAGCCTGCTCCGGGCGGCGATCCGACGATGGGGCCAATACAAGCGCCGCAAAACTCAAGCCGGCGTCAAGCACTCCGGCCCATTGAGCTTCGGATCATTGACCATGTTGGCCAACACCCGCTCGCGCAGTGGCGCCGGCTCGCTGGCCAACAGCCCTTGCAAGGCATGCAGCGGGGTCTCGGGGTCGAGCCACAGGCGCTGGCCTTCTTCGTCCAGGATCAACGGCCGGCGTTGACCCGCCGCCGGTTGGGTGATTACCGCCGTGCTCAACCACACCTGTTCCTGCACCGGATACGCTTCCCAGATCGCGGCAAAAAACAACGACGAGCCCTCTCCCGGCGTCAGCCAGTACGGACGCTTGCGCGTACCCCCGCGCCACTCGTAGAAGCCGTTGGCCGGCAGCAGGCAGCGGCGCAGGCGCAAGGCCTCGCGGAACATCGGTTGCTCGGCCACGGTTTCGGCCCGGGCATGGGCCGGGGTGCGGGACAGGTCGGTCAGCCACGGCGGCGTCAGGCCCCAGCGCGCCCGGGCCAGCTCGCGCTGCCCCTCGGCGCCGGCCCGCAGCATCAGCACCGAATCGTTGGGCGAAATATTCCATTGGGCCTTCTGATCGGCGGGAAAACCGGGCAGGGCCGCGAAGGCGGGGTTCCAGCGAAACAGGGCATAACGTCCACACATGGGGCAACACGACTCTTGATCGAACGAACGACCGCCAGCCTAACAGACCAGCGTGCCGCGATAACTGTCCGGTTCGTCACCCGGCAGCGGCAGCGCCGCATTGTACGCGGCGATCAACTCCCGGGCGTATTGCGCCTGGTCGTCTTCCACCGCCAGCCCGAGCAATCCATGCATCGGCAACTCCCCCACGCCGCCGACCAGGTCACGCCCCACCAGGTGCGCGGTGACGCCTTCGCTGGCGAGCATGCCTTGCAGCAACTCACCTTCCATCAAGTTGTCCAGCTCGTAGATTCGCTGCATGGGCGCCCCCTTCACTCGTTTTCGCTGAAGACTTCGAGATGCCACTCTTCTTCATGGACTTGCAGTACAAAGGTGATCGGCCGACAACACACCTGACAGTCCTCGATGTAGGTCTGGTCACCGCCGGACAGGTCCACGGTTGTCTCTATTTCCTCCCCACAATAGGGACAATCATAACTAGCCTCTTCCAGCATCGCGGTCTCCCAAGTGACTTGTGCGTATAATCGCCGGTCTATTTGCAGGGCTATTTTCGTCTGGCTTATCTTCCAGGCCGTGCCCCGTCGTTTTTTCGATCGAACCTTTACTTACCCTAGCCGTTTCCAACAAGAGAGCATGATGGGCGAATTCGATGCCATCCGACCTTACGACGACAGCGAAGTCCCAGCGGTGCTGGCACGGCTGCTCGGCGACAAGGCGTTTCTAGATATCCTCACCCACTTCCGCTTCCCACGCCTGGCCGGCGCCTTCGGCTGGATGCTCAAACCCCTTATAGCGCAAAGATTGCGCCGTGAGTTCGCCGGTGTGACCTCGGTCGCTACGTTGCAGGACAAGGTGGAGTTCTACGTCGACCACACCATCGAGCGCGCCACCGATGGCGTGACCTACACCGGGGTGGAGCAATTCAAGTCCGGCAGTGCCTACCTATTCATCGCCAACCACCGCGATATCGTGATGGACCCGGCCTTCGTCAATTACGCCGTGTACCACGCCGGCCTGCCGACGCCGCGCATCGCCATTGGCGACAACCTGCTGCAAAAGCCCTTTGTCAGCGACCTGATGCGCCTGAACAAGAGTATCATCGTGCACCGCTCCATCACCGGGCGGCGGGAAAAAATGGCGGCGTACGAGTTGCTGTCGGCGTATATCAACCATTCGCTCCGCAACGACTGCGCCTCGATCTGGATCGCCCAAGCCGAAGGGCGGGCCAAGGACGGTGACGACCGGACCGAATCGGCGATCCTCAAGATGTTCCACATGAGCCGCAAGGACGAGCCGTTCGGTGAGGTGATCCAGTCACTGAACCTCACGCCGGTATCGATCAGCTACGAATACGACCCTTGCGACCAGGCCAAGGCCCGCGAGTTGTACATCCGCGCCACCACCGGCACCTACACCAAGGCCCCGGGCGAAGACGACGTGAGCATCGCCAAGGGCATCACCGGCTACAAGGGCCGGGTCCATGTGAACTTCGCGGCGCCCATCACCGAGCTGTTCGAGGACACCAAGCAATTGGCCCTGGAAATGGACCGGCAGATTCTCGGCGGCTATCGGCTGTTCCCGGTGCATTACCTGGCCTACGCCCAATGGGCCGACGCCGACCCGCAGTTGCAGGTGCCGACGGCGGCCGAGGGGTTTGGTGCTGATGAGTTGGCCAAGGCCCAGGAAGAATGGCAACGCCGACTGGACGCATGCCCGCCGGAACACCGACCGTTCCTGGTGCTGCAATATGCGACGCCGGTGCGTAACCAGTATCGGGTCAAGGCCGGGTTGGCGCTTTAAAGCCGGGCTTGCGAGGGCCTGGTTTGGCCTCTGTGGCGAGGGAGCTTGCTCCCGCTCGATTGCGCAGCAATCGCAAAACGGGCTTGCAGTGATTTGAGTGGACCTTCGACGGGGGCTGCTTCGCAGCCCAGCGGGAGCAAGCTCCCTCGCCACAAAAGCACTTTTGCCAGGCAACCCTCATTTGCCCTGCAAACACTTTTGCAAAGCGATCCTCGATTGCCTTGCAAGGCTACTGCGTTAGAACTGCGTGCTGATCCACGACACCAGCACCGCCAGCGCCAGGCAGCCGAAGCCAAACCGGTAGAAAAACCGGTTCATGCGCTGGGTGGCCAGGTCCAGCAATGCTTCGAAGCGTTCCTCGCCATTGCCACTGCGTGCTTGCAGGCAGGCCCGCGCCCGTTGTTCCCGGCGACGCGTCGCATGCAGCACCCAGCCGCCCGGGCAGGCAAACAGCAGCGCGAGCAGGTTGATCAGTTTGGCGGGGTGGGCGGCGAACAGCGAAAACAGATGCGACGACATCACGAACCTCAAGGGAAAAACGGACAGGACATGCCCGTGGCCTACGAACAGGGCGCGGATTCTACCGAAAGCCTGTCGCCCTGCGCCGTGTTTTCCGACCAGTAACGATCCCATCGCGGCGCTGGGTTCCTTTGTGGCGAGGGAGCCAAGATTAATTTCCCCCGTCACCGTTTCGTCATCTGATTAGGCCACTCTGTCGCCCTTCAAACCTTCACGGAACCCGTCATGCTGCACGCCGAAAACCAGGATCGCCTCTATCTCATCAGCCCGAGCGACGAACAACAGAACCTCGTCGACAGCTTGTCCTTCAATGTGCAGGACCGCCATTGGCTGGTGTATTGCGCCCTCGGCGGCCATCCACACGCCGACCTGCCGGAGACAGACCTGCTGACCGGGATCAGCGTGCTGGAGTTCTATTCCCAGGCAGCCTGAGAATTTCGCCCATAAAAAACCCCTGTGGGAGCGAGTCGGTGTGGGGGGGGGGGGGGGGGGGGCGCCCGGGGGTGGGGGGGGCGGCCGCAGAGTCGCGCGCCCGGCACGCGCGCGGGGCGCCGGCGGCCGCCCCCCGAGCCCGTGCCCCCCCCCCACTACCCACCACCCCCCCCCCCCCCGCCCCCCCCACCCCCGCTCCCACACAAGCTCGCTCCCACAGGGGATAGGGGTTCGTTACTTACTCAGCCAGCACCTGGCCAATGGTCGGGTCCTTGAACAGCCGGGTCAGGGCATCGCTCAAGACATCGCTGACCAGCTTGGTATTGGTGTCCTGGTTCGGTGCCATGCCGAAGCGCTGGTCCAGGGACGCACCGTAGCGACCGCTGTAGCGGCGGTTGGCGTTCTGCACGTCGGAGCGGAAGGTCGCGCCGATGGTGGCTTCGGTCACGTACATGCCTTCCTTGGGCGATTGGTACTTGAGCTCGGCCAAGGTCACGGTCAGTTGCGGTGCATTCAAGGCATTGGCGGTCGGCGTGAAGCCCAGCAGACGTACTGCGGCTTCAGCCTGGGCCTGCAACTTGGGCAGGATCTGCGCGCCCTGCACCGTGATCACGCTGGTTTCCGGGTACAACCCGCCGCGGGTGCCGAGTGTCGGCGACGGACGACCGTCCACGACCCGCACCACCACCGGCTGGCCACGCCCCACAGGGGCCAGTTGGGCATTGAGCTTGGGCTCCGGGTTAAGTTGTTGCGGGCTGTGGGCGCAGCCGACAAGGGTCAGACTGGTCACAGCGATCAAACCGAACAACAGGCGTTGCAACATGCTCTTCTCTCCAGAATCGGGCACAAACAGGCCGGCAGTATAGCGGTGCGCCATCGCGGTGAACTAGTGGCCTGTACGGTTAATTCGAGTACTCAAATTCGAGTGCCAGGGCTTGCCAGGCAAGGCGCCATGACGAGTCGTAGCCCGCTACGGCGAGGAATGGCAACGCAGGCTGGCAAGTTCTGGCGCCGAAGTTGAGTGCACGAATTAGCCACACAGGCCACTAAGACTTGCGATGGATACTGAAATGTCTGACACGAGCCGTGATTGGCGGTTCCTGTCACCCCATTGTCACGATCCTTACACCGGTATGTCATGGCTCGCTGTCAGGCTTGCTTCAAGCTTCCTGACCCGGTATCCGCTCATGCGCTTCCTCATTTCGCTGTTCACCCCGCGCCCTCATCACCGCAGCTTCGCCCTGCTCGATCGCAACGGCCGTTGCCAGGCGTTCAAGCAGTGCAGCCTGCAACCCATGGGCGAAGGCTGGGTGGAAATCGATGAGATCCGTCTCAACTGGTTGCACCAGCCATTGCCCGCCAGCGCCCGCGTGCAACCGCTTCGTGCCCGCGCACGCAACCGGCAACTGTTGACCATCTGACCGGACGGCTAATAAAAGTCATTAAACACGACCATTTCCCTGCGTTTCTTCGATACAATCTCCCCCCGATTATAAGGACGTCTCCTGATCGGGCCGCGCAACACCGCTGATGCGCTGGTATTGGCACCCCGCACCGCCCACAGAGAGCCGCCCACACAGATCGAGTGAAGCTGGCGCGCTTGCTGTTCCTCCAGGCAAATCACCACTTTTCGCGAATCTGCAGAGCTGTCATTACGCTCGGTCACTGAGCTGTCTGCCCGTTTTGCCTGTCATGTATTCCATGGGGGCAACCAAACCGGGCGCAGTGCCAGGCTGGGACAGCCCTTTTTTGAGGTTCACGTCTTCAAAAGAGCGTGAAAAAACGGGTTTTCACAACTTCACGAGAGTGTGGCGAGCAAATGAAGAGTTTTGCGTCTGAACAAGCACCATTGGCGTCTGAAACAGCCCAACGACACAGGACCGGATATCGCTCAAGAACCGGCGCCTGAAGCCTGTCCGCTACGGATTTGGTTGCACGAACGGATGTCTCGGCCAAAAGTCGAATTGCCCGCCCGGCGCTTAAATGAGTTCATGTGACTCTTGAGGCCAGGCTGCATGCATCCGCAGTAGGTGCGAAAAATTGCGAAGATTCGGACATGGCGATCCTGGCCATGGATCACTGGGGCGCAACTGACCTGCCCCGCCACTCCTGGCCGCTATGCCGACAATTTGGTGCTGCAGATTTTGGAGACGCGTTAAATGGCGCATAACGAAGCAGTCGATGTAGTTCTGGTAGGGGCCGGCATCATGAGTGCCACCCTGGCCGTGCTGCTCAAGGAGCTCGACCCCGCGATCTCGCTGGAAGTCGTCGAGCTGATGGATTCCGGTGCCGCGGAGAGTTCCAACCCGTGGAACAACGCCGGTACCGGCCATGCAGGGCTGTGTGAGCTCAACTACACGCCCCAGGCGGCCGACGGCACTGTCGACATCAAGAAAGCCGTGCACATCAACACCCAGTTCGAGGTGTCGAAACAGTTCTGGACGTACCTGACCAAAAAAGGCACGTTCGGCTCCTCCAAGTCTTTCATCGCCCCGGTGCCACACCTGCGCTTCGTGCAAGGCGAGAAAGGCGTGGCGTTCCTGAAGAAGCGTTTCGAGTTGATGCACCAGCATCACGCCTTCGCCGACATGGAATACACCGAAGACAAGGCCAAGATGGCCGAGTGGATGCCGTTGATGATGCCTGGCCGGCCAGACGATGAAGTCATCGCCGCCACCCGTGTCATGAACGGTACCGACGTCAATTTCGGCGCGCTGACCAACCAATTGCTCAAGCACCTGACCAGCGCCCCGGACACCCAAGTCAAATACTGCAAGCGCGTTACCGGGCTCAAGCGCAACGGCAGCGGCTGGACCGTGAGCATCAAGGACGTCAATTCCGGCAGCACCCGCGAAGTCGACGCCAAGTTTGTATTCCTCGGTGCCGGCGGCGCGGCGCTGCCGCTGCTGCAAGCCTCGGGCATCGAGGAAAGCAAGGGCTTCGGCGGCTTCCCGGTCAGCGGCCAGTGGCTGCGTTGCGACAACCCGGAAGTGGTCAAGCACCACCAGGCCAAGGTCTACAGCCAGGCCGCGGTGGGTTCGCCGCCCATGTCGGTGCCGCACCTGGACACCCGCGTGGTCGACGGCAAGAAATCCCTGCTGTTCGGACCCTACGCCGGTTTCACCACCAAGTTCCTCAAGCACGGCTCGATCATGGACTTGCCGCTGTCGGTACGTGCCGGCAACATCGGCCCGATGCTGGCCGTGGCCCGGGACAACATGGACCTGACCAAGTACCTGATCAGCGAAGTGATGCAGTCCATGGAACAGCGCCTGGAATCCCTGCGCCGCTTCTACCCCGAGGCGAAAGCCGAAGACTGGCGCCTGGAAGTGGCCGGCCAACGGGTGCAGATCATCAAGAAAGACCCAAAGAAAGGTGGCGTCCTGCAATTCGGCACCGAACTGGTGGCAGCCAAGGATGGCACCCTCGCCGCCCTGCTCGGCGCATCGCCGGGTGCATCGGTGACCGTGTCGATCATGCTGGAACTGATCGAACGTTGCTTCCCGGACAAGACCAAGGGCGAGTGGGCTACCAAGCTCGCGGAGATCTTTCCGGCTCGGGAAAAAGTGCTGGAAACCGACGCGGCGCTGTATCGCAAGATCAATGCGCAGAACAACATTGCGTTGGAGTTGGTCGAAGACAGCAAGGCGCACAGTTACGCCTGATACCTTGCCGCCAATATAAAAAGCCTCCCGTGCAAAACGGGAGGCTTTTTATTTTCCGCGGCGTTATTTCATGGTGAATTTGATGCGTGTTCCGCCGTTACGAACATAGTCATCATCGTCTTCTACATCAATCAATTGAGCGACACAATAACCCGTCGGCTCCGCTTTGACCCAGCGACGAAAAGGCATTGCCCCTTCGCTGATCGGTCTTCGTGCGACATGTCCAAAACTGAAATGGCAGATGCGACTGTCTTGCGTGTAGCTAAAAGCCTCTTCCTTGGAGCGTGACTGAGGCAGGTAGTACTTCAGCTCCTGGCTCTCACTCGGACTTATCCAAAAGTTGTGGCCCGAACCGGCCCAATAATCAGTCCAGCTAAAGCCGCTACCAGGAACAATATCGTCTACCGTGGCATTGTGAATCTCGACATTGACAACTTCATCCCGCGCACAGGCCGCGGAACTTGCCAGATACGCCGCCAAGGACAGCAGCACGCCGGCGATACACTTTTTTTGATCTTCCATGACCAATACAACTCCATTAAGACACTGACGTAAAAGCCACTTGGCTTCGAACGCAAAGGTAATGGAATTTCAAATAAAACAGAACAGCCCGAATGGTGACATAACCTTTCAGAGCGCTGTAAAAAAGAAAAAGTTAGTTGCATACAAGCGGAATATTCAACGCTCCGAAGAGCGTTGATAGGCGTTGATTCAGCCGCGCGCCTTGTTGATCAACGCGATGTACTCTTCGGCATTTCGCTGATCCTTGATCAGCGCAACGAAATCGTTGCCGTGCTCATCCTTGCCGTTGAGGTCATGGCCGGCCTCGACGAAGAACATCAGGAAGCGCTCGAAATCGTCGACCCGCAGGCCACGGTAGGCCTTGATCAGTTTGTGCAACGACGGCGAAGTGGCATCGACCGGTTCGAAATCGAGGAACAGCTTGATCTGTTCATCGCCAATCTCGTCGCCAATCACTTGTTTCTTGTCTTTACGCATTGCCGGCTCCAACTCGCACAATTCACGGGGCGGGCAGTTTACCCCCGGCAGGCCCCGGGGCTCAACGCGGGCGTTCGGCGCCGGTGTGCAGGTCGGCCCAGATATGGCCGTTGGCGTAAGTGAGGAACTGCACATAGACCGTGTTGTTGCGCAACAGATCGATGACCACCCGGTACTGGGCCTGTGGATAAGACAGCGTCAGGGTCTTGCTCGCCTCGTCGAAGGCCGGTTTTTTCAGGCTTTTGCTTTCGCCGTCGAAGTTGAGGATCACCTGGCTGACGGTCGCTCCTTTGTTCAAGGGCTTGCCCTTGAGACGGACCAGCAGGGGCGAAGTGACCGGGATCGGTTGCTGGTTGGACTGGCGCTGGTTACCCAGCACCACCGAATATTCGGTCACTTGCAGCAACTGCTGCTGTTCAGGTTGTTCCTGGCGCACCACCAGGTCATCCGGTGGCAGGAACTGGCTGTGCATCGGCGCGGCCACGGCCGTCAAAGGCAGACCGGCGATCAACAACAAAATGGCGCAACGGCGGATCGATACACGCATGGCAAGCTCCAGGGTCTTGGCCGGGCACTCTAGCATGAGCACCGCCGGTAAAAATAAGCGATCCGGATCAATACATCCGGGCAGCGGGCGCGGCATACTCAAAGAGCCATCAGCGTCGATCTCACTGGCGCATGCCTGTGTGGCGAGGGAGCTTGCTCCCGCTGGGTGGCGCAGCCGCCCCAACAACAGGCGACTGCGATTCCCCTGGCAAACCGCGTCGACCCGTTTTACGCCGGCTGCGCCGCCGAGCGGGAGCAAGCTCCCTCGCCACAGGGATCGTTGTTCGGCAGGTCCAGATGTAACGCCCGTTCATTTTGTGTGGAGTGCCCATGTCCTTCTCCGCCCCACCGCTGTTCGCCGCCTGGCGCCAAACCTGGCGGGCCGGTTACACCCTCGAACGCCTGCGCGGCGATCTGGTGGCCGGGCTGACCGTCGGCATTATCGCCATCCCCCTGGCCATGGCCCTGGCGATTGCCGTCGGCGTGCCGCCGCAGCACGGCCTGTACACGGTGTTGGTGGCAGCGCCGCTGATCGCCCTCACTGGCGGCTCACGCTTCAACGTGAGCGGGCCGACAGCGGCGTTCGTGGTCATCCTGCTGCCCATCACCCAGCAATACGGCCTGGGCGGCCTCTTGTTGTGCACCATGCTCGCCGGCCTGATCCTGATCGCCCTGGGCCTGATCCGCGCCGGCCGCTTGATCCAGTACATTCCCTACCCGGTCATCCTCGGTTTCACCGCGGGCATTGGCGTGGTCATTGCTACCCTGCAACTGAAGGACCTGCTGGGGCTGACCACCGCAGGCCAAGCCAAACACTACATCGAACAACTGGGGGAATTGATCGTGGCGCTGCCCGGTGCCCGTCTCGGCGATGGGCTCATCGGCGCCGCGTGCCTGGCGGTACTGATTGCCTGGCCGCGCTGGGTGCCCCGGGTGCCCGGGCATCTGGTGGCCCTGCTGGTGGGTACGCTGCTGGGGCTGGCGATGGAACGCGGCGGATGGCCGATCGCGACGCTGGGCGAACGGTTCAGCTACGTTGTCGATGGCATCGCTCACCCGGGCATTCCGCCCTTTCTACCGAGCTTCGACTGGCCCTGGAACCTGCCGGACGGCCAGGGGCATCGGTTGATCCTGTCCTATGACCTGATCCGCCAACTGCTGGCGCCCGCCTTTGCCATCGCCATGCTCGGCGCCATCGAATCCTTGTTGTGCGCGGTGGTGGCGGATGGCATGACCGGCAGCAAGCACGACCCCAACGCCGAGCTGCTGGGCCAGGGCCTGGGCAATTTGGTGGCGCCGCTGTTCGGTGGCATCACCGCCACCGCCGCCATTGCCCGCAGCGCCACCAATGTGCGCAGCGGCGCCTCTTCACCGCTGGCCGCGATCATCCACAGCCTCGTGGTGCTGGTGGCGATTGTGCTGCTGGCGCCGCTGTTCAGTTACTTGCCCATGGCCGCACTGGCCGCGCTGTTGGTGATGGTCGCCTGGAACATGAGCGAAGCCGGGCATGTGCTGCACACCCTGCGCATCGCCCCGCGCAGCGACGTACTGGTGCTGCTGACCTGCCTGGGCCTGACGGTGCTGTTCGACATGGTCCTGGCCGTCGCCGTCGGCCTGCTGCTCGCCGCCGGGCTGTTCATCAAGCGCATGAGCGAACTGACCGACAGTGCCGAACTGCCGCGCCACTTCCACCAGGCCCTGCTGGACATGCCCGAACATGTACGCTGCTACGGGATTCGTGGGCCGCTGTTCTTCGGCGCGGCGGAAAAGGCCCTGGATGTGCTGCGCCGGTTCGACCCGGGCGTTCGTGTAGTGGTCGTGGACATGAGCGCCGTGCCGATGCTGGACATGACCGCCCTGGCCGCGCTGGAAAATATCCTGAAGGATTACCGCAAGCACGGCATCGGCCTGATCCTGGTCGCGACCGCACCCCGGGTACGCCTGAAATTGCGACGCGCCGGCATTCATCGCGAACAGCGGCAATTGGCGTATGTGCAGACTTTGGAGCAGGCGCGGGTCAAGAGCGAGCAATGGCTGGCGGCTGGCAGCACCGCTCACGCAAGCCTTGCCTGATCTGTGGCAAGGGAGCCTTTGTGGCGAGGGAGCTTGCTCCCGCTGGGCTGCGTAGCAGCCCCATGGGTGGAGTTGTGCAATTGCAGGTGGGTGCTTCGCACCCAAGCGGGAGCAAGCTCCCTCGCCACAAAAGCAGGTGCTAGTCGAACTGGGCGCGCATCCAGGCGTGGTATTGCGCCACGCCGGCCTCGCCTTCGCGGGGCGCCCAGTGAGCCAGTTCGCCCTCGCCCACGGGCCGGTAAGGGCCGGCCTTGCATTCGAACATCAGGCTGTCGGCTTCCAGCACCACCAAGCCGTGATACACGCCAGCCGGCAAGTCGACGCCGAGGCAATCGCCGCCGGCCTGCAGGATGCGCTTGTCCACCACCGCACCGGCCTCGTCAAAAATCAACACCCCCAATCGGCCCTTGAGCACCAGCAAGGTTTCCGCCTTGTCGGCGCTCAGGTGACGGTGCGGCGGGATGTAGGTCGAAGGCTGCAGCCCCACCGCCATGCGATGGCACGGCTCATCCATCCCATGGAAATTATGGTGCTGCCGCCCGCGAGGATTGGCCGCGGCTTTCTCGGCCAACTCATCGAACAGCGCTTGTTCCAGAAAGCTTGGCCGAGTCATCGATTACATGCCCTTGACGGCGAAGATGCCATTGGCGTTGCGCCAGTAACCTTTGTAGTCCATGCCGTAGCCGAAGATGTAGCGGTCGATGCACGGCAGGCCGACGAAATCGGCTTTCAAGTCCGGCCGCGCCTTGCGGTCATGGTCCTTGTCGATCAGCACGGCGGTGTGCACGGCACGGGCGCCGGCGTGTTTGCAGAAGTCGATGATCGCGCCCAGGGTGTGACCTTCGTCGAGGATGTCGTCGATGATCAGCACGTCGCGGTCGATGAACGAGACTTCTGGCTTGGCTTTCCAGAACAGGTCGCCGCCGCTGGTTTCGTTGCGATAACGAGTGGCGTGCAGGTAGGACGCTTCCAGGGGGAAGTTCAGGTAGGTCAGCAGCTTGCCGGAGAAAATCAGCCCGCCGTTCATCACGCAGAACACCACCGGATTGGCATCGGCCAGTTGCTCGTTGATTTGCGCACCGACACGGGCGATGGCCGCTTCGACTTCGGCTTCGGTGTACAGGCAGTCAGCCTCTCGCATGATTTGACGGATATGCTCGAGATCAGCGGACATGGCGCTCTCCAAGGGGCAGGGTTCGGAAAAGCCGGCAAAGGTACGCATCCCGCCCGGCCAGATCAAGCGTTTGTGGACTAACGTTCTGTATTGTCTATAGGACAACACCCTCGGATAGATTAATCTAGGCCGGTTTTTTTGCCCGCCGCCGGAGCCTTCCCCATGCCCATCCTCGAGATCCGCCACCCGCTGATCAGACACAAACTCGGCCTGATGCGCCGCGCCGACATCAGCACGAAGAACTTCCGTGAACTGGCCCAGGAAGTCGGTGCCCTGCTCACCTACGAAGCCACCAAGGACCTGCCGCTGGAATCCTATGACATCGACGGTTGGGCCGGTACGGTCCAGGTCGAGAAAATCGCTGGCAAGAAAATCACCGTGGTGCCGATCCTGCGCGCCGGCATCGGCATGCTCGAGGGCGTCCTGAGCCTGCTCCCCGGGGCCAAGGTCAGCGCCGTGGGCGTGGCTCGCAACGAGCAGACCCTGCAAGCGCACACCTACCTGGAAAAACTGGTGCCGGAAATCGACGAGCGCCTGGCGATGATCATCGACCCGATGCTCGCCACTGGCAGCTCCATGGTCGCCACCATCGACCTGCTGAAAAAAGCCGGTTGCCGGGACATCCGCGCCATGGTGCTGGTCGCGGCCCCCGAAGGCATCAAGGCCGTGCAGGACGCCCACCCGGACGTGACCATCTACACCGCGTCCATCGACCAGAAACTCAACGAACATGGCTACATCATCCCGGGCCTGGGCGATGCCGGCGACAAGATCTTCGGCACCAAGCAGAAGGACGCTTGAGCATGCAAGACGAGTTCAACGATCCGCTCTGGCGCCAGATCCTGTCCGGTGCCCAGATGCTGTTCGTCGCCTTCGGCGCGCTGGTATTGATGCCGCTGATCACCGGGCTGGACCCTAACGTGGCGCTGTTCACCGCCGGCCTGGGAACGATCCTGTTCCAGGTCGTCACTGGGCGCCAGGTACCGGTGTTCCTGGCCTCGAGCTTTGCCTTCATCACCCCGATCATCCTCGCCAAGGGCCAGTTCGGCCTGGCCGCGACCATGGGCGGCGTGATGGCGGCGGGTTTCGTCTACACCTTCCTGGGCCTGGCGGTGAAGATCAAGGGCACCGGGTTCATCGATCGGCTGCTGCCGCCGGTGGTGATTGGCCCGGTGATCATCTCCATCGGCCTGGCCATGGCGCCGATTGCCGCCAACATGGCGATGGGCAAGGCCGGCGACGGCACCGAGCTGATTCATTATCAGACCGCGATGATGATTTCGATGCCGGCCCTGCTCTCGACCTTGATCGTCGCGGTGTTCGGCAAAGGTATTTTCCGCCTGGTGCCGATCATTTCCGGCGTGCTGGTGGGCTTTGCCATGGCGTTTTTCTTCGGCGTCGTGGATACCGCGAAAATCGCCGCCGCGCCATGGTTCGCCCTGCCGGCCTTCACCGCGCCGGAGTTCAACTGGCAGGCGATCCTGTTCATCGTGCCGGTCGCCCTGGCACCGGCCATCGAGCACATCGGTGGGGTGATTGCCGTGGGCAGCGTGACCGGTCGCGACTACCTGAAAAAACCCGGCCTGCATCGCACGTTGCTAGGTGACGGCATTGCCACCACCGCCGCCGGCCTGTTCGGCGGCCCGCCCAACACCACCTACGCCGAAGTGACCGGCGCGGTGATGCTGACCAAGCACTACCACCCGAAGATCATGACCTGGGCGGCGCTCTTTGCCATCAGCCTGGCGTTCATCGGCAAATTCGGCGCGCTGCTGCAAAGCATTCCGGTGCCGGTGATGGGCGGGATCCTGTGCCTGTTGTTCGGTTCGATTGCGGCGGTGGGCATGAACACGCTGATCCGCCACAAGATCGACCTGGGCGAGGCACGCAACCTGGTGATCGTTTCGGTGACGCTGGTGTTCGGCATCGGCGGCGTGCTGGTGGGCACCGGCACCGGCCCGGACGACTTCGGCCTCAAAGGCATCGCGCTGTGCGCGGTGGTGGCGATCGCGCTGAACCTGCTGCTGCCGGGTAATGACGGTTGGAAGCAAAAGAAGGTGGATGAGCCGCTGATCTGACTCAAGCTTGAAGGCTTTGTTGTCAGTCAGATAGCCATCGCGAGCAAGCTCGCTCCCACAAGGGGATCTGTTGTGAACACAAATTTTGTGACCACTCGAGACCCACTGTGGGAGCGAGCTTGCTCGCGATGAGGCCCTAGAACCTCACAAAGCTATCGGCGCCCGTTCACAGAGGGTGCTCAACGCCTTCGCCCACTGCGGCTCATCATTGAGGCAAGGCACCAGCACCAACTCCTCCCCTCCCGCTTCGCGGAACTGCTCGCGGCCGCGATCGCCGATTTCCTCCAGGGTTTCAATGCAGTCGGCGACGAACGCCGGGCACATCACCAACACTTTCTTCACGCCGCTTTTAGCCAGTTCTTCCAGGCGCGCCTCGGTGTAGGGTTCGATCCACTTGGCCCGTCCCAAGCGCGACTGGAACGACACCGACCATTTGCCGTCCGCCAGCCCCATGCGTTGGGCGAACAGTTCGGCGGTGCGGATGCATTGCGCGCGATAACAGGTTGCCATCACCTCCGGCGGCGCGTTCTTGCAGCAATCAGCATCCTTGAAGCAATGGAACCCCGTTGGGTCGAGCTTGGTCAGGTGCCGTTCCGGCAGGCCGTGGAAACTCAACAACAGATGATCGTGTTCCTGCATCAGGTACGGCTTGGCGCTGGTCACCAGGGCGTCGAGGTATTCCGGCTGATCGTAGAACGGCTGGAGGATCGAAAACTGCACATCGAGTTTCTTTTCCCGCACGACCCGCTTGGCCTCCTCGATCACCGTGGTCACGGTGCTGTCGGCGAACTGCGGGTACAACGGCGCCAAGGTGATCTTCTTGTGTCCCTGGCTCGCCAGCCGCACGAGCGCCGATTCAATGGACGGCTCGCCATAACGCATCGCCAGTTCCACCGGACCCTGGGTCCACTGCGCGGTCATGGCCTGTTGCAGCCGGCGACTGAGCACCACCAGCGGCGCACCCTCCTCCCACCAGATCGAGGCGTAGGCATGGGCCGACTGCTCGGGACGCTTGATCAGGATCAGCGATACCAGCAAGCGCCGCACCGGCCATGGCAGGTCGATGACATACGGATCCATCAGGAATTGATTGAGGTAGCGGCGCACATCGGCCACCGAGGTGGAGGCAGGCGAACCCAGATTCACCAGAAGCAACGCGTGATCGGTCATGCAACGTCCTATTTCAAAGGCGGCTGGACAAGTCTTCCAGGGCCGCAGGCAAATCAGTGAACCGGAATGTGAAACCCGCCGCCTGCAATCGGGCCGGCGTGGCGCGCTGGCCGCCGAGCAACAGCAAGGACAACTCCCCCAGCGTGACCTTCAGCGCAAGCTCCGGCATCGGCACCACGGCCGGCCGATGCAAGACGCGCCCCAGGGCCTTGGCAAAATCGCGGTTGCGCACCGGGTTCGGCGCGCACGCATTATAAGGACCGCTGGCATCGGTGCGGTGCAGAAGAAAATCAATCAGGGCGATTTGATCGTCAATGTGAACCCACGGCATCCACTGCCGACCATTGCCGATACGCCCGCCCAACGCCAGTTTGAACGGCAGCAACAACCGCGACAAAAAGCCGCCCTCGGCAGACAGGACCAGGCCGGTACGCACCAGCACCACGCGCAGGCCCAAGGCCTCGGCCCGTTGCGCGGTTTCTTCCCAGGCGCTGCACAACTGGCTGGCGAAATCTTCGCTCACCGGTCCCGACTCCTCGGTCAATTCACGCTCGCCACCGTCGCCGTACCAACCCACCGCGGAACCGGAAATCAACACCTGCGGTTTCTGCTCGCAACGCTCCAGCCACGCCAGCAAAACTTCGGTCAACGTGATGCGACTGCTCCACAACAACATCTTGCGTTTGTGGCTCCAGGGACGGTCGGCAATCGGCGCCCCCGCAAGGTTGACCACTGCATCCACCGGCTCGTCAATTTCGTCCAGCCTGGCAATACCTCGCACCGATGTCCCGCAGATTTTTGCCACCTCTTCGGGTCGGCGACTCCATACCGTCAAGCGATGTCCCTGCTGCAACCAGAGGCGGCAGAGCTGACGTCCGATCAAACCAGTACCGCCGGTCAGCAATATGTGCATGAGATGTTCCTCGCATCGCGTTTTACCCGGCCCATTAGTCTATTTTTATAGGTAGGGATTTTTCGTATCGGACAGGGTCTGTGTTTAACAATAGGACAACCTGTCCAAACGCGAACGGTAAAACTTATACCAAAAACCCAGATTGTACAGGTTTAAACGACGGCGTAGTCTGTACAGAAAGGTAAACGAGGCCCTCATGACTGTACCTATCGCAATCATCGGCACCGGCATCGCCGGACTTTCAGCCGCCCAGGCCCTGACGGAGGCCGGGCATGTCGTTCAACTCTTCGATAAAAGCCATGGCAGTGGCGGACGCATGTCGAGCAAGCGCAGCGATGCCGGCGCGCTGGACATGGGCGCGCAATACTTCACCGCCCGTGACCGCCGCTTTGTCACGGAGGTCCAGCGCTGGCAAGCCAACGGCTGGGCCGCGGAATGGAACCCGCAGCTCTACAACTTCCAGAATGGACAACTGAGCCCATCGCCGGACGAGCAGACCCGCTGGGTCGGCACCCCGCGCATGAGCGCCATCACCCGCGCTTTGCTCGACAAGTTGCAAGTGCAGTTTTCCTGCCGGATCACCGAGGTGTACCGCGGCCAGGAACATTGGCATCTGCAGGACGCGGAAGGTTTCACCCATGGCCCCTTTGGCCAAGTGGTGATTGCCACACCCGCGCCCCAGGCCACCGCATTGCTGGCGGCCGTACCGAAACTGGCCGCGGTGGCCGCCGGCGTGAAGATGGACCCGACCTGGGCCGTGGCGCTGGCTTTCGAAGCACCGCTGGATACGCCCATGGAGGGCTGCTTCGTGCAGGACAGTCCGCTGGATTGGCTGGCACGCAACCGCAGCAAACCGGGACGCGACAGCAAGCTCGACACTTGGGTGCTGCACGCCACCAGCGACTGGAGCCGGCAGCACATCGACCTGTCCAAGGAAGCGGTGATCGAACACCTGCACGGCGCGTTCGCTGAACTGCTGCACAGTGCGATGCCCGCCCCGAGCTTCAGCGTGGCCCATCGCTGGCTCTACGCCCGCCCCGCCGGCAGCCATGAATGGGGCGCCCTGGCCGATGCCGACCTGGGCCTGTATGTATGCGGCGACTGGTGCCTGTCCGGCCGGGTCGAAGGCGCATGGCTCAGCGGCCAGGAGGCAGCACGCCGCCTGCATGCCAGCCTGCAGTAAGATCGCGCGTTAGCGCTCATCATCCGCTGCTGTCGAACGAGACAGCAGCCTGCCTGCGACACTCATTGCGTCACCCCCTTGGATAAATCCGGTTGACTTGCACACATTCGGACCTATGATGAAAATATTGTACAGATCAAATAATTTGTACAAGATTTAGCTATCAGAGGTCGCCCATGTCCAAAGCAGCCATCGCCAAACCCAGAATCGCCATCAGCGCCTGCCTGATGGGGGCTGAAGTTCGCTTCAATGGCGGGCACAAGCAATCGCCATTGTGCAGCCGCACCCTCGTTGAGTATTTCGATTTCGTGTCGGTGTGCCCTGAAGTCGCTATCGGCCTGGGCATTCCTCGGGAACCGATCCGCCTGGTGGGCGACCCCGAACACCCCGAGGCGCTCGGCACGGTGAATCGCGACCTCGACGTGACCCGGCCACTGGCCGACTACGGGCGGCAGATGGCGGGTGAACTGGACGACATCTGCGGCTACATCTTCATGCAGAAATCGCCCTCCTGCGGACTGGAGCGGGTCAAGGTCTATGACCACAACGGCGTGACCCAGGACGGCGGCGGGCGCGGCATCTATGCCAAGGCCTTTTGCGAACGCCATCCCGACCTGCCGGTGGAGGAAGACGGTCGCCTCAACGACCCGGTACTACGGGAAAACTTCCTGACCCGGGTGTTTGCCTATGCCGCTTGGCAATCCTTGCGCCGCCAGGGCCTGACCCGTCGCGACCTGATCGAATTTCACTCGCGCTACAAATACCTGCTCATGGCCCACAACCCGGAGCAGTACAAAGCCCTGGGCAAACTGCTGGGCACCATGGGCAAGGCCGATGCCAACGAGCTAGGCCCACGCTATTTCAGCGCATTGATGGCCGCCCTGAAGAAGTGCGCCACCCGCCGCACCCACACCAATGTGCTGCAACACCTGAGCGGGTATCTCAAGCGCGACATCGACGCCGAGGACAAACAAGAGGTGCAGCACCTCATCGGGCAATATCGCCTCGGCATCGTGCCCTTGGTGGTGCCGCTGACGTTGCTCAAGCATCACCTGCGCCAGCACCCCGATCCTTACCTGGCGCAGCAGGTCTACCTGCAACCGCACCCGGAAAACCTCAGCTTGCGAAACGCTATCTAATGAAGCACGACCCCGACGCCAGCGCCCGCGAAGACCTGGGGGCCGATTTTGCCAAGGCCTTGGCCCAAGGCTGGCTGCCCATTCGCGAAGTCGCCCGGCAGACCGGGGTCAACGCCATCACGCTACGGGCCTGGGAGCGCCGGTACGGCCTGATCGTGCCGCACCGCACACCCAAGGGTCACCGACTGTTCAATGCCGAGCATGTACAACGGATCCGGCACATCCTCACGTGGATCGATCGTGGCGTTGCGGTGAGCAAGATCAAGCCGTTGCTGGACACGCCAGCGCCGACCGAAACCACACAGCCGGCAGAGAACGACTGGCAGCGTCAGCGCCACGCCCTGGTGCTGGCGGTGACGCAACTGGCCGAGCGCCAGATCGACGACCTGGTCAACCAGGCGATGGCGCTGTATCCGCCCTGGACCGTGTGCGAGCAATTGCTCCTGCCATTGCTGGCCGACCTGCACCTGCGCTGGCAAGGCCAGTTCGGCGCGCAGTTGGAACGAGTCTTCCTGTACTCGTGGCTGCGCAGCAAGTTCGGCAGCCGGATCTATCACAACAACCGCCAGCTGCGCGGCGTGCCCCTGTTGCTGGTCAATCAATCGGACGTACCCCTGGAGCCGCACCTGTGGCTCACCGCCTGGCTGGCCAGCAGCGCCGACTGCCCGGTGGAAGTGTTCGACAGCCCGCTGCCGGCGGGTGAGCTGGCCTTGGCGGTCGAACGCCTCAAGGCCCGTGGCGTCCTGCTGTATTCCAGTCACGCCCTCAATCTGTCCCAACTGCCCAGGCTACTGGGCGCAATTGATTGCCCTATCATCATTGCCGGCCCGGCCGCGTCGATCCACCACGCCCGGCTATCCACAGGCGTCTCGATGATCGAGGTGTCCTGGGCCGAAGACCCGCTATCGGCTCACCGCGAACTGAGTCGCCGAGAACTCCTTTAGATGAAAAACAGCATGCGATTGATCTGGCTGCGCAGCGACTTGCGCCTGCGCGACAACACCGCCCTGGCGGCCGCCGCAGCCCAAGGGCCCTGCGTGGCTGTGTACCTGACCAGCCCCGAGCAATGGCGCGCCCACGACGACGCACCGTGCAAGATCGATTTCTGGCTGCGCAACCTCGGCGCGTTGAGCGCGGCCCTGGATGAATTGAACGTCCCACTCTTGATCCGCGAGGCAGCGCATTGGCACCAGGCGCCACACGTATTGCTCACGCTATGTCGCGAACTGAATGTGAGCGCCGTGCATGTCAATGAAGAGTACGGCGTGAATGAAACGCGACGCGACGCCGAGGTCGCCCATGCCTTGAATGACCAGGGCATCGAGTTTCACAGTCACCTCGATCAACTGCTGTTCAAGCCCGGCAGCGTACTGACCAAGACCGGCAATTATTTCCAGGTGTTCAGTCAGTTCCGCAAGGTCTGCTACAACCGCCTGCATTTCTCATTGCCGAGCCTGGTCGCCACTCCGCCGAGGCAGGCGCCCACCGGCATTGCCCGCGACCCGGTGCCGATGCAAGTCGATGGATTCGCCCCGCCCAGTGAAGCATTGCGAGCCCTCTGGCCCGCCGGTGAAACCGAGGCCCGGCGGCGCCTGGACAGTTTTGTCGACCAGCACCTCGACGATTACCAGCACGAACGGGACTTCCCGGCCCGGCCCGGCACCAGCCAACTCTCGGCGGACCTGGTGGGTGGGGTGATGTCGCCGCGACAGTGCCTGCATGCCGCGCTGCAAGCCAACCAGGGAGAATTCGAAAGCTGAAGTGCCGGTGTTGTGACCTGGATCAATGAATTGCTCTGGCGAGAGTTCTATAAACACATTTTGGTGGGTTACCCCCGGGTATCACGCCACCGAGCGTTCCGCCCGGAAACCGAGGCGCTGGCCTGGCGCAAGGCTCCTGCGGAACTGGAGGCCTGGAAACAGGCACGCACCGGCTTGCCGATCATCGATGCGGCCATGCGTCAATTGCTGGAGACCGGCTGGATGCACAATCGCTTGCGGATGGTGGTCGCCATGTTCCTGACCAAGAACCTGTTGATCGATTGGCGCGAAGGCGAGCGCTTTTTCATGCGGCACCTGATTGATGGCGACTTGGCCGCCAACAATGGCGGCTGGCAGTGGAGCGCCTCCACCGGCACCGATTCGGCGCCCTGGTTCCGTATCTTCAACCCGTTGAGCCAGTCGGAAAAGTTCGACCGCGACGGGCTTTTCATCAAGCGCTGGTTACCCGAACTGAACGACCTCGATAAGCAAAGTGTCCACCACCCTAATGTGCAAGGCGAATTGTTTGGCAATACAACGTACCCGGCACCGATTGTTGATCTGGCCCAATCCCGGGCACGTGCGCTGGCAGCGTTCAGAAACCTGCCGACGCGACAGGACGCAGCCCTTGAAGGGACCGGCGATTAGCGAACATTAAATTGCTGGCCTCCTGGATGCATTATTCGCCCGATGACATATAGTCCTACTAATCGCAGGAGCTCGACTGAAGCAGTGTATCCAAGCCCTGCGCAAGCGAAAGGAGCATGAAATGGGTCTACGACCGCCACGGCGCTATTGGCTTACCGGGGCAAGCAACGGAATCGGCGCTTCGTTGGCTGAAGCGATACTCGAGTCAGGTGCCTACCTGGCAGTCAGTTCGTGCTCGGCCCGATCGTGCGAACCCCTTTCGATACGTTATCCAGGACAAGTGCTGGCAGTGCCCGGCAATTTGACCGACAGCCAGACCGTGCGCGAGATCGGCGAACACATCACTCGACAATGGGGCGCCCTGGATCAGGTGATCCTCAATGCCGGGACCACTGAGTACGTTGACGGGCAAGCCGCCGATCACCTATCGATCGAGCATATCGTGCGCAGCAACCTCCTCGCCGCCAGTTTCTGCATCGAAGTGGCAATGCCCTTGTTACGCGCCGGGATCGAACCTCACCTGGTGGGTATCGCCAGCCCGGCAACCTACCTGGCGCCTTCGCAAATCGAAGCGGGGGGCAACGGGATGCGTCATCTGTTTGAGTCGGCCCGGGCAGAACTGGCCCCCGCCGGCATCGATGTGACGTTGGTGCACCCGGGGTTCGACGGCCCATCGCTGGAGCCCGACGATTGCTTCCCGGCCCCGCGCCACTGGTCGCCAGAGGAAGCGGCGCGACAGGTGCTGAATCATTTGGTCGAACGCCCCCGGGAAGTTGCGCTCCCCATTGCCTCCATGACCGCGCTCTGGCCCCTGCCTTCATCCACCGACCCCCTGCCGGCCGACTCGGACTCATGCCAGGCAAAAAACGGCTATCCGATCAAGGGACGCCCCTGAGCCGCCGATTGCCTTACACTGCGCGCCATGAAAACCATCCCCCTCCGTGAAATCCAGGCTCCGGCGGTTACGTGCTCGACGTGCGCGGCGTGCTGCTGTCAGTTGGAAGTGATGCTGATCACCGACACCGGGGTCCCGGAGCGTTTTATCGACACGGACGATTGGGGTGGGGAAGTGATGCTGCGGCTTGACGACGGATGGTGCGCGGCCCTGGATCGCGACAGCATGATGTGCACCATCTACGAAAAGCGCCCGCTGATCTGCCGCGAGTTCGAGATGGGCGCACCGGAATGCCTGGAAGAACGCCAGGGCATTGCGACGGCGTATCGATAACAGAATGATCTGACTGATTTCTGCTGGATATCACTGTGGGAGCGAGCTTGCTCGCGATGACGGTGGACCAGGCAGTACAGGGTGGCTGGTCGATCGCTATCGCGAGCAAGCTCGCTCCCACAGTTTTTCTGCTGTTACAACGGCATCGTGTAATGCAGCGCGTAACTTTCCACACCGTCGTTGGTCGACTTGATACCCGCGTTGGAGTAGTGAGTGGCGCGAATGCCCACTTCATGCCCACCATTGAAGCGCAGGCCGAACCCGATGCGATCTTCGAACTGGAAGGCCGTGCCGAGCTTGTTGTCTTCCACTTGGGTATTGGCGAACAACGCCACACCGACACCCGCCTCGATATAAGGCTTCACGTTCTGGCCGGAAAATTCATACACGAACACGGGCGAGAACGACAGGCTGTGGTTGCTGGATGCTTCGTCCCCGTCCCAATAGGTATAGGCGCCGCTCCAGTAGCCGGTCAGGCGGCCGACGTCACTTTGCAACCAACTCTTGTCCCAGTCGAACTGCATGCCCAGGCGATAGGTCATGGTCGAGTCGCTGGTCTGGCCCACCCCAAACTCCACACCCGCTGCCTGCGCAGTGTAAGTGTGCCCCAACAACGCAGCCGCAAACGCGGCAAAGCAGAATAAGCGCTTCATTAGAAACATCCTTTTCCGAACAGACTTAGTAGATTTTGTTACAAACACTCAAAGCTATAGAAATCCACGCTAAAACAGAAGTTCAGCAGGAATTACATAATTTTCACGTTTTTTTTACAGATCGAAGCTTCGCACAACGCCGGACGAATGCCATAGCGTCGGTAGGATTTTTCTTAGATGTATCGGATCGGCACTCGTCCAGAAGTGCGTTTCACTGGCAGGTCCTTCAGCCAGCAGCCCTCGTTCAATCAACAGGCGTTGAAGTTGCCGGGCCACCGCCGCCCCCGTGTCGATGAGGCTGATATGTTCAGGAATCATCCTCTCGAGCAATGGCTTGAGGAACGGATAGTGCGTGCACCCCAGGATCAGCGTATCGCAGCCGGCCGCCAGCAACGGCTCGATGTACTGTTGCAGCAGTTGATACAGGGCAGGGCTTTGCAGGTCACCCGTTTCGATCAGTTCCACCAAACCCGGACACGGCTGCGTGATGACCCGCACATCGCTGGCGAAACGGTCGAGCAACGCGGCGAACTTGGCACTCTGCAAAGTGCCGGTGGTGGCCAATACGCCGACGATACCGCTGCGGGTCGCGGCGGCTGCCGGCTTGACCGCCGGCTCCATGCCAACGATGGGCCAATGGGGAAAATCACGGCGCAGGTCGGCAACGGCCGCCACCGGTGCGGTGTTGCAGGCAACAACCAGCGCCTTGGCGCCCTGGCCCAGGAGAAAGTCAGCAATGATCGCGCAGCGTTGTCGGATGTATTCCGGAGTCTTCTCGCCGTAGGGAATATGCCCACAGTCTGCCACGTACAACAGCGATTCATGGGGCAGCAGTCGACGGATCTCCCCCAGCACCGACAGCCCGCCGACACCCGAGTCGAGCACACCAACCGGCGCTTCACTCATGTGGATCACCGCAGACGCTGCAACCTGGGTCACGCTTGACCCGCAGTTCACGGAACCGTGTACCCAAGGCATCGATCAACAGCAGGCGCCCCCCCAGCGGCTCACCGAAGCCGGCGAGCAACTTCAAGGCTTCAAGGGCTTGCAAGCTGCCCACCAAGCCCACCAGCGGCCCGATCACACCGGCTTCGCTGCAGGTCAGCTCGGCTTCGCTGCCGTGGCCGTAGAGGCAGTGGTAGCAAGGGCTTTCGGGGCGGCGCGGGTCGAAGACCGACAACTGCCCTTCCAGGCGAATCGCCGCACCGCTGACCAGCGGCTTGCCCGCCGCGACACAGGCCGCGTTCACCGCTTCGCGGGTCGAAAAATTGTCCGAGCAGTCGAGCACCACATCCACCGCCCCGACCGCCGCGGCCAGGCTGTCTTCGTCCATGGCCGCTCGGTGAGGCACCAGCCGAACCTCGGGATTGATCGCCCCCAGGCGCCGCATCGCCGAATCGACCTTGCTCAGGCCGACGCTGTCGGTGTCGTGGATGATCTGGCGTTGCAGGTTGGTCAGGTCGACGCTGTCGAAATCCGCCAGGTGCATCTCGCCCACGCCAGCGGCAGCCAGGTACAACGCCACCGGGGCGCCGAGCCCGCCGAGCCCGATGATCAACACCCGGCTTTGCTTGAGACGCAACTGGCCGTCGATGTCGACGTGCTGCAACAGAATCTGCCGGCTGTAGCGCAACAGCTCCTGATCGTTCAGCACGGCAGGCACCCCAGGCTGATGCGCTCATGAGCGCCGAGGTCCTTGCGGCTGTGGACTTGCGTGAAACCTTGGGCGCTCAGCAAATCGCGCACCGCTTCGGCCTGATCGTATCCGTGCTCAAGCATCACCCAGCCACCCGGTTCCAGGTGAGCCGGGGCCTCGGCCACGATCTGGCGTAGATCATCGAGCCCGTCGGGCCCGGCCACCAAGGCACTGGCCGGCTCGAAACGCACGTCGCCCTCGGCCAGGTGCGGATCGCTGGCCGCGATGTACGGCGGGTTGCTGATGATCAACTGGAAACGCTCGCCTTCCAAAGCACTGAACCAGTGGCTGCTCAACACCGTGACGTTGCGCAGGTCCAGGCGCTGGCGATTGCGTTCGGCCAGGGCTACGGCTTCCAACACCCGGTCGACCGCCGTGACCTTCCAGGCCGGGCGCGCGCTGGCCAAGGCCAGGGCAATCGCGCCGCTGCCGGTGCCCAGGTCCAGGACCCGGGCCGGTGTCGCCAGCAACAAGGCCAACGCGGTTTCCACCAGCAGCTCGGTGTCGGGACGCGGGATCAGGGTATGGGGCGCGACTTCCAGGTCGAGCTTCCAGAAGCCCTGTTGCCCGAGAATGTAGGCCACCGGCTCGCCGGAACGCCGCCGCCGCAAGTATTCGGAGAACAGCAACGCTGCCTCGCTGGGCACGATCCGCTCGGGCCAGGTGTGCAGGAAGCTGCGGGACTTGCCCAGGGCAGCGGCCAGCAACAACTCGGCGTCCAGCCGTGGCGTGGGTGAATCCGGCAGTTCGGCGGCGCGTAACAGACTGGCGATGATCGTCATTTATTCACCTGTGCTTACTCGCCAATCGCCGCCAATTGGTCGGCCTGGTATTCGGCCAACAACGGCTCGATCACCGCATCGACACCACCGGCAAGTATCTCGTCCAGGGAATACAGGGTCAGGTTGACGCGATGGTCGGTGACCCGGCCCTGGGCGAAGTTGTAGGTACGGATCCGCTCGGAACGATCGCCCGAGCCCACCAGCAACTTGCGCTCGCTGGCGATGGCGTTGGCGGCGGCACTGGTCTGTTGGTCGTTGAGCTTGGCCGACAACCAGGCCATGGCCCGCGCACGGTTCTTGTGCTGGGAACGTTCTTCCTGGCACTCGACCACGATGCCCGAGGGCAAGTGCGTGATACGGATCGCCGAGTCGGTCTTGTTGACGTGCTGGCCGCCCGCGCCGGAGGAACGGTACGTGTCGACCCGCAGGTCCGCCGGGTTGATCTCGATGGCTTCCTGCTCGTCCGGCTCAGGCAATACCGCCACGGTGCAGGCAGAGGTGTGGATGCGTCCCTGGGATTCGGTGGCCGGCACGCGTTGCACGCGGTGGGCGCCGGATTCGAACTTCAGCTTGCCGTAGACATTGTCGCCCTCGACCCGGGCGATGACTTCTTTATAGCCGCCGTGTTCGCCCTCGTTCTCCGAGAGAATTTCCACCCGCCAACCGCGACGCTCGGCATAACGCGAATACATGCGGAACAGGTCGCCAGAAAAAATCGCCGCCTCGTCGCCGCCGGTGCCGGCACGGATCTCCAGGAACACGTTGCGCCCGTCATTCGGGTCCTTGGGCAGCAACATGCGTTGCAGGCTGCTTTCCAGTTCGAGCAGTTGTTCCTTGGCTTCGCGGACTTCCTCCACGGCCATTTCGCGCATGTCCGGGTCGCTGTCCTTGAGCAGCGCCTGGGCGCCTTCGAGATCGCCCTGCACTTTAAGCAGCTGTTTATAGGTGGCGACAATCGGCTCGACTTCCGCGTATTCCTTGGAATAGGTGCGGAATTTGTTCTGGTCGGAAATGACTTCGCCATCGCCCAGCAAGGCGGTCAGTTCTTCGAAACGGTCCTGGAGGATGTCCAGCTTGTTGAGCAGTGACGCTTTCATTGCGGTTTTTTATCCGAAAAGCTATCCGGTGAGCCCTCACCGAGGGCAAAGAGTTCCTGGGCCATGGCCAGCGCATCGAGGCGGCCCTCGGCGGTCAGCTTCTTGAGCTGGACACTGGGGGCAGGGAGCAACTTGTTGGTCAGGCCGCGGGCCAGTTGCACCAGCACCTCTTCGGCACTGCCGCCGTTGGCCAGCAGGCGCTGGGCCTTTTGCAGTTCCTCGTCGCGCAGGCGCTCGCTCTGTTGACGATACGCCTTGAGCACATCCACCGCAGCCAGCTCGCGCAGGCGCACCATGAAGTCCTCGGCGCCGACGCTGATCATTTCCTCCGCCGCCTGGGCCGCGCCCTGCCGGCTCTTGAGGTTCTCGGCAACCACCTCGTGCAAGTCGTCGACGCTGTAGAGGTAAACGTCATCCAACTCGCCGACTTCCGGCTCGATGTCCCGGGGAACGGCGATGTCCACCATGAAAATCGGCTTGTGCTTGCGCAGCTTCAGGGCACTTTCCACGGCGCCCTTGCCAAGAATCGGCAACTGGCTGGCGGTGGAACTGATGACGATGTCGCTGTGCACCAACTCGGCGGGAATGTCCGACAACAGCACCGCATGGGCACCGAACTGTTCGGCCAGGGTACTGGCCCGTTCCAGGGTGCGGTTGGCAACGACGATACGTTTCACACCCAGGTCATGGAGATGGCGAGCGACCAGGGTGATGGTCTCGCCGGCGCCGATCAGCAGCGCCTGGCTGCGTTGCAAATCACTGAAAATCTGTTTCGCCAGGCTGACCGCGGCAAACGCCACGGACACCGGGTTCTCGCCAATGGCCGTGTCGGTGCGCACCTGTTTGGCGGCGTTGAACGTCGCCTGGAACAGGCGCCCCAGCAGCGGGCCGACGGTGCCGGCCTCGCGGGCCACGGCGTAGGCCGACTTCATCTGGCCGAGAATCTGTGGCTCGCCCAGCACCAGCGAATCGAGCCCCGAGGCGACGCGCATCATGTGACGAACGGCCGCATCGTCTTCATGCACATAGGCACTGGCGCGCAGCTCTTCAAGGCTCAAATCATGGTATTCGGCCAACCAGCGCAGCACTGAATCGGACGAAACGTGATCCTGTTCTATATAGAGCTCGCTGCGATTGCAGGTGGAGAGGATCGCAGCTTCGCGGCTGTCGGTCAGTCGGCAGAGCTGCTGCAAGGCCTCGACCAGCTGCTCAGGCGTAAAGGCCACGCGCTCGCGGACGTCTACTGAAGCAGTCTTGTGGTTGATACCGAGTGCAAGGAAGGCCATTCAAGGTCGCTGATGGTGACGTGAAGCCGGCAATTGTCCTACTTCGTCAGATCCAGAACAACTACTCCATCTCTATCGCCTGGCCCTGGAGGGTAAATCGACGGGGCGGTTATGTTTGCCCCAAGGCTTGTGTCATGATGATCCGACCGCAGGTTAGTCGTCCTCTTCCTATATGAATAGATCTTCCGCGTTGCTCCTCGCCCTCGCCGTGCTCAGCGGCTGCCAGTCCATGGCCCCCGTTTCGACGGACGGTACGCCGCCCGTCGAAGACAGCGTGCAGGCCCCTGAAAAACCCAAGGTCTACGGCTCCTTCAGCGAAGAAACCATCTTCAGCCTGTTGAGCGCCGAACTGGCAGGCCAGCGCAATCGCTTCGACATTGCGCTGGACAACTACGTGACCCAGGCCATCAATACCCAGGACCCGGGCATCTCCGAGCGGGCATTTCGCATTGCCGAATACCTGGGCGCCGACCAACCCGCGCTCGATACGGCGCTGATCTGGGCCAGGAATGCCCCGTACGACCTCGAAGCGCAGCGCGCCGCCGCCGTGCAGTTGGCCCGGGCCGGGCGCTACGACGACTCCATGGTGTATATGGAGAAAGTCCTGCTGGGCAAGGGCGACACTCATTTCGATTTCCTGGCGCTGTCCGCCGCCGATACCGACCAGGAAACCCGCAACGGCCTGATGAAAAGCTTCGATCGCCTGTTGCAGCGCCACCCGAACAACGGCCAGCTGATTTTCGGCAAGGCCCTGCTGTTGCAACAGGACGGTGACGCCCAGGGTGCCCTCACCCTGCTGGAAGACAACCCGCCGGAAGCCGGCGAAGTGGCGCCGATCCTGTTACGGGCACGCCTGCTGCAAGGCTTGAACCGTGGCGACGAAGCGCTGCCGCTGCTGCAAAAAAGCATCATGAAGTATCCGGACGACCAGCGCCTGCGCCTCACCTACGCCCGCATGCTGGTGGAAAACAACCGCATGGACGACGCCAAGGTGGAGTTCTCCAGCCTGGTCCAGCAATACCCGGAAGACGACGAGTTGCGCTATTCCCTGGCGCTGGTCTGCCTGGAAGCCAAGGCCTGGGAAGAGGCCAAGGGTTATCTGGAAGACCTGATCGCCCGGGAAAGCCATGTCGACTCGGCCCACCTGAACCTGGGTCGCATCGCCGAGGAACGCAACGACCCCGAGAGCGCACTGATCGAGTACGCGCAGGTCGGCCCGGGCAACGATTATCTGCCGGCGCAGTTGCGCCAGGCCGATATCCTGATCAGCAATGGCAAGACCGCCGATGCCCAGAGCCGCCTCGCGGTACAACGTGATTCCCAGCCCGACTACGGGATCCAGCTGTACCTGATCGAAGCCGAAACCCTGTCGGCCAACAATCAGGGCGACAAGGCCTGGAACGTACTGCAACAAGCCTTGAAGCAATACCCGGACGATCTGAACCTGCTGTATACCCGCGCCATGCTGGCGGAAAAACGCAATGACCTGGCCCAGATGGAAAAAGACCTGCGCCTGATCATCCAGCGTGACCCGGACAACGCCATGGCCCTTAACGCCCTGGGCTATACGTTGTCGGATCGCACCACCCGCTACGACGAGGCCAAGCTGCTGATCGACCAGGCCCACCAGATCAATCCGGAAGACCCGGCGGTACTCGACAGCCTTGGCTGGGTGAATTACCGCCTGGGTAATCTCGACGAAGCCGAACGCCTGGTGCGCCAGGCCCTGGAGCGCTTTCCCGACCAGGAAGTCGCCGCTCACCTGGGCGAGGTCCTGTGGGCCAACGGCAAACAACGCGAAGCCCGGCAGATCTGGAGCCGATTCCTCAAGGATCAGCCCGACAGCCCTATCTTGCGCAGCACCATCAAACGCCTGACCGGATCCGAGACTCTTTAAGATTATGTTTTTGCGCCATCTCATCGTTTTCAGTTTCATTGCCCTGCTCGCCGGTTGCGCGGGCTTCGGCGCCCGTGAATCCGTCCACGGCCAGGGCAACCAGGCCCAGTGGCGCGAGCACAAGCAGCAACTGAGCGGCCTGGACGGCTGGCAGATCGACGGCAAGATCGGCATCCGCGCCCCGAAAGCCTCGGGCAGTGGCACGCTGTTCTGGCTGCAACGCCAGGACTATTACGATATTCGCCTGTCGGGCCCGCTGGGTCGCGGTGCGGCCCGCCTGACCGGCCGGCCGGGCCAGGTTTCGCTGGAAGTCGCCAACCAGGGGCGCTACGAGGCGCCCAGCCCCGACGCGCTGCTGGAAGAACAACTGGGCTGGAAACTGCCGGTTTCCCACCTGACCTGGTGGGTTCGTGGATTGCCGGCACCGGACAGTAAAAGTCGCCTGACACTCGACGCCGTCAGCCGCCTGTCCAACCTGGAACAGGACGACTGGCAGATCGAATACCTCAGTTATGCCCAGCAGAACGGCTACTGGCTGCCCGAACGCATCAAGCTGCACGGCAGCAACCTCGACGTCACACTGGTGATCAAGCAATGGCAGCCGCGCAAGCTGGGGCAATGACATGACCGCTGCACGCCTGACCCTGCCCTCTCCGGCCAAGCTCAACCTGATGCTGCACATCCTCGGCCGCCGCCCGGACGGCTACCACGAGTTGCAGACGATTTTTCAGTTCCTGGACTACGGCGACGAGATCACCTTTGCCGTGCGCGACGACGGCGTGATTCGCCTGCACACCGAATTCGAAGGCGTCCCCCACGACAGCAACCTGATCGTCAAGGCCGCGCAAAAACTCCAGGCGCAATCCGGTTGTGCGCTAGGCATCGATATCTGGATCGAAAAAATCCTGCCCATGGGCGGCGGCATTGGTGGCGGCAGCTCGAATGCGGCGACGACATTACTGGGCCTCAATCACTTGTGGCAGATGGACTGGGACATCGCTCGCCTCGCGGCGCTGGGCCTTTCCCTGGGCGCCGACGTGCCGGTTTTCGTGCGTGGCCACGCCGCTTTTGCCGAGGGCGTTGGGGAAAAACTCACCCCGGTGGAACCCGAAGAACCCTGCTACGTGGTGCTGGTGCCGCAAGTCTCTGTAAGTACAGCAGAAATTTTTTCAGATCCGCTGTTGACACGTAACTCTCCTCCCATTAAAGTGCGCCCCGTTCCCAAGGGAAACAGTCGAAATGACTGCTTAGCGGTGGTAGCAAGGCGTTATCCAGATGTTCGTAACGCTTTGAATTTGTTAGGTAAATTTACCGAAGCAAAACTCACCGGAACTGGAAGTTGTGTGTTTGGGGGCTTCCCAAGCAAAGCTGAAGCTGATAAAGTCTCGGCCCTTCTGACAGAGACCCTTACAGGGTTTGTAGCAAAAGGAAGCAACGTTTCGATGTTGCATCGCAAGCTGCAAGACCTGCTCTAAAAGGAATCGAGTGCTGGGCACTCGCAGCAACAGATACAGGGGCGTCGCCAAGCGGTAAGGCAGCAGGTTTTGATCCTGCCATGCGTTGGTTCGAATCCAGCCGCCCCTGCCATTTTCCTATACTCATCCAGGTATACCCTCAGCCTTCAGGTACTGCGCGTGTCCAAGATGATGGTCTTTACGGGGAACGCTAACCCCGATCTGGCTCGGCGTGTCGTACGTCAGCTGCATATCCCTCTCGGTGACATTTCTGTCGGTAAGTTCTCCGATGGCGAAATCACTGCCGAGATCAATGAAAACGTTCGCGGTAAAGACGTCTTCATTATTCAGCCGACTTGCGCTCCGACCAACGATAACCTGATGGAACTCGTCGTGATGGCTGATGCCTTCCGCCGTTCCTCGGCTACTCGTATCACTGCTGTTATTCCTTACTTTGGTTATGCCCGTCAGGATCGCCGTCCGCGTTCCGCACGTGTGGCGATCAGCGCGAAAGTCGTGGCTGATATGCTGACCGTAGTCGGCATCGACCGTGTCCTCACGGTTGATTTGCATGCTGACCAGATCCAGGGTTTCTTCGATATCCCCGTGGATAACATCTACGGTTCCCCGGTCCTGGTGGATGATATTGAAGATCAGCGCTTCGAAAACCTGATGATCGTGTCCCCGGACATTGGTGGCGTCGTGCGTGCACGGGCTGTTGCCAAATCCCTGGGAGTGGATCTGGGTATCATCGACAAACGTCGTGAGAAAGCCAATCACTCCGAAGTGATGCATATCATCGGCGACGTCGAAGGGCGCACCTGTATCCTGGTCGATGACATGGTCGATACCGCCGGCACCCTGTGCCACGCGGCCAAGGCCCTGAAAGAGCATGGCGCTGCCAAGGTCTTTGCCTACTGCACACACCCTGTGCTGTCGGGTCGAGCGATCGAGAACATTGAAAATTCCGTGCTGGACGAGCTGGTGGTGACCAACACCATCCCGCTGTCCGCTGCAGCACAAGCCTGTGCGCGTATCCGCCAACTGGATATCGCACCGGTAGTTGCCGAAGCGGTTCGCCGCATCAGCAATGAAGAATCGATCAGTGCGATGTTCCGTTAAGGGCCCTGCCCTTTCCAGAAGATCTCGTTGACGAAAAGCGCCCCGCCCCAACACTCATGTTGGGGCGGGGCTTTTTTGCCCATACCGCTTTGGCGTCGGTCGCAGACGTCATTCGGAAATGGCTATTTTGGAGATACAACATGAACGATTTTACTCTGAATGCTGAAGTGCGTTCCGACCTGGGGAAAGGTGCGAGCCGCCGCCTGCGTCGTCTCGCAAGCCTGGTTCCAGCTGTAGTCTACGGTGGCGACAAAGCCCCTGAGTCCATCAGCATGCTGGCCAAAGAAGTTGCCAAACTGCTCGAAAACGAAGCGGCCTACAGCCACATCATCGAGCTGAACGTTGGCGGCACCAAGCAAAACGTCGTGATCAAAGCCCTGCAGCGTCACCCGGCCAAAGGCCACGTGATGCACGCTGACTTCGTCCGCGTTGTTGCCGGTCAGAAGCTGACTGCTGTTGTTCCAGTGCACTTCATCAACGAAGCTGCCCCGGTCAAGAAAGGCGGCGAGATCTCGCACGTGACTTCCGAGCTGGAAGTGTCCTGCCTGCCGAAAGACCTGCCTGAATTCATCGAAGTCGACCTGGCTGACGCCGAAGTCGGCACGATCATTCACCTGTCCGACCTCAAGGCCCCTAAAGGCGTTGAGTTTGTTGCTCTGGCACACGGCGATGACAAGGCTGTTGCCAACGTCCACGCTCCACGTGTTGCTCCAGAAGCCACTGAAGAAGGCGCTGCAGAGTAATATCACTCTGTCGCCGGAGTGACCGGAAACATCGCGGACTGGAACGTAGCGAGACAGCGGGCGAGAACGCGAAGTTTACTTAACGGTAAATCCGCCATTTTCGTCCACTGTCGCAACACCGCCTGATTGCGACATTGTTATCCACACTCCAGGAAGGGCCCCTATCGTGACTGCCATTAAACTGATCGTTGGCCTGGGAAATCCAGGCGCTGAATACGAACAGACCCGGCATAACGCAGGGGCCCTTTTTGTTGAGCGCATCGCGCACGCACAAGGCGTCAGCCTGGCCGCCGATCGCAAGTATTTCGGCCTGACCGGGCGCTTCTCGCACCAGGGTCAGGATGTTCGCCTGTTGATTCCCACCACCTACATGAACCGCAGCGGCCAGGCCGTGGCGGCATTGGCCGGTTTCTTCCGCATCAAGCCTGAAGAAATCCTGGTGGCCCACGACGAACTCGACCTGCCTCCGGGCGTTGCCAAGCTCAAGCAAGGCGGCGGCCATGGCGGTCACAACGGCTTGCGCGACATCATCGCGCAACTGGGTAATCAGAATACCTTTCACCGCCTGCGGCTCGGCATCGGCCACCCGGGCGTTGCCAGTATGGTTTCAAACTTTGTCCTGGGTCGTGCGCCTCGCGCCGAACAGGAAAAACTCGATGCCAGCATCGACTTTGCCCTCGGCGTGCTGCCGGATATCCTCGCCGGTGAATGGAACCGTGCGATGAAAAACCTGCACAGCCAGAAGGCCTGACACTTATCCGAGGGGAAACACCATGGGATTCAATTGCGGCATCGTCGGCCTGCCTAACGTCGGCAAGTCCACCCTGGTCCACGCCCTGACCAAATCCGGTATCGCGGCCGAGAACTTCCCCTTCTGCACCATCGAGCCGAACAGCGGCATCGTACCGAAGCCCGATCCGCGCCTGGAAGCCTTGGCGGCGATCGTCAACCCCAAGCGCATCCTGCCGACTACTATGGAATTCGTCGACATCGCCGGCCTCGTGGCCGGTGCGTCGAAAGGTGAAGGCCTGGGCAACAAGTTTTTGGCCAACATTCGTGAAACCGATGCCATCGCCCACGTCGTGCGCTGCTTCGAAGACGAGAACGTGATTCACGTCTCCAACAGCGTCGACCCGAAACGCGACATCGAAATCATCGACCTGGAACTGATTTTCGCCGACCTCGACAGCTGTGAAAAACAACTGCAGAAAGTCGCCCGCAACGCCAAGGGCGGCGACAAGGACGCGGTCGTCCAGAAAGGCCTGCTGGAGCAGTTGATCGCCCACTTCACCGAAGGCAAGCCTGCACGCAGCCTGATGATGAACATGAGCACTGACGAGAAGTTGGTGATCAAGGGCTTCCACCTGCTGACCACCAAACCGGTCATGTACATCGCCAACGTCGCTGAAGACGGTTTCGAGAACAACCCGCACCTGGACGTGGTCAGGGCCATCGCCGAAGAAGAAGGCGCCATGGTCGTGCCGGTCTGCAACAAGATCGAAGCGGAAATTGCCGAGCTGGACGACGGTGAAGAGAAAGACATGTTCCTCGAGGCCCTCGGCCTGGAAGAGCCTGGCCTGAACCGCGTGATCCGCGCGGGCTACGAGATGCTCCACCTGCAGACCTACTTCACCGCTGGCGTTGAAGAAGTCCGCGCATGGACCGTCCGCGTCGGTGCTACTGCACCGCAAGCCGCTGGCGTGATCCATACCGACTTCGAGAAAGGCTTCATCCGCGCCGAAGTCATCGCCTACTCGGATTTCATCCAGTACAAGGGCGAAGCAGGCGCCAAGGAAGCGGGTAAATGGCGTTTGGAAGGTAAGGAATACATCGTCAAGGATGGCGACGTTATGCATTTCCGCTTCAACGTCTGACGTTTTTTCGCATCAGGTCATTGGAGGCGATCAAAGTCCTCAGCCCCCATCGCGTGGCAGCTCCAAGCTGGACCCCCCCCGCGGGGGGCGCGCGCGCGCCGGCCCCCCGCGCGACACCATCCTGGGCATGAGCCTGGCCCACGGCGGTCACCTGACCCACGGCGCCAGCGTTTCCTCCTCTGGCAAG
>NZ_JABAEE010000043.1:0-56762 GCF_023701885.1 Pseudomonas sp. CG7
TTATTTTTTTTGGACGTAACCACGTTTCGCTTGTGTGAGGGAGGTTGGGCGGGATAGGGGTGTAACAGCCAAGGTTTATGTTGATTTTTTTTTTCCTATCGCGAGCAAGCTCGCTCCCACAGGTAAAAGCAAATTCAGGTACTCCAGATTCTTGGTGGCACGGCTTCTCTTCCAAGCAACGCCGGGCGCAGGAGCCGCCACAACTCAATCAACCCCCCCCGCGCCAGCAGCGCCTCGCTCGCCAGGCAACGGGCCACGAGCAAACCGGGCAATTGGCTCAGGTCGCCGCGCACGGCATGGCCGAGGGACCGGCAGCGGTCAAGCAGTTCGCTGTCGATCTCGCCGGTCACCAGCAACGTGGCGAACACCGGATCACCGCCCAGGCCGAGGGGCGAGTCCAGCAGCCCATCGCCACCGGCGATGCGCTGGCGCTCATGCCACAGCAACTGGCCGTCGCGACGGATGTCCAGTCGCGATTGAAAGTGCCCAAGGTTGAACCGCTCGCCGCTGGCCGGACGGCCGAGGGCAACCATGTCCCAGTAGAACAACCGGGCATCGCCTTGCAGGTCGATGCCCGTGCTGAGCTCGGCCTGGGCCGCGCTGAAGACGATGGTTTCCTGGGGCAGCCATTCCAGGGTCGCGCCGGGGGCCACGCTCAGGGTCAGTTGCTGGTACGCCGGGCCGGCGGCGCGGTACCACTTGGCCGCGCCAGGGCTGGTCAGCTGCGCCCAGGCGCCCGGGCCGACGTGGGCCGAGATGTCCAGTCGATCACCGCCGGCAATCCCGCCGGGCGGGTGGACGATGATGTGCTGGCACACCTCGGGGCCTTCGGCGTACAAGTGCTTTTGCACCCGCAGCGGGCCTTTGTGGCGGCGCTGTACCGGGCGCGTGCAATCGCCGAAGCGGGCATAGCCCAAGTCCAGCTCGGCATGCCAGCTGGGGGTGAACAGGGCGGATGGCGATACAGGTAGATTCATGATTTTCTGATTGTCGTCGGGACGCTAAGCCTAGATCGTTACCAGCCCGCGTACACCCTCGGCTTCCATATTTTCTCCGCGGCCCTGCTGCACGATCTCGCCCCGGGACATCACCAGGTACTGATCGGCCAGCTCGGCGGCGAAATCGTAGAACTGCTCCACCAGCAAAATCGCCATGTCGCCCCGGGCCGCCAGTTTTTTGATCACCGCGCCGATCTCCTTGATCACCGACGGCTGGATGCCTTCGGTGGGCTCGTCGAGGATCAGCAGGCGCGGCCGACTGGCCAGGGCCCGGCCGATGGCGAGCTGCTGTTGCTGGCCGCCGGACAGGTCACCGCCCCGGCGTTGTTTCATCTGCAGCAGCACTGGGAACAATTCATAGATAAAGGCCGGTACTTCCTTGGCTTCGGAACCCGGGAAGCGCGACAGGCCCATCAGCAGGTTTTCTTCCACCGTCAGCCGCCCGAAAATCTCCCGGCCTTGGGGCACGTAGGCAATGCCGGCGTGCACCCGTTGGTGCGGCTTGAACGTGGTGATGGCCTTGCCTTCCCAATTCACCGCGCCTTCCTTGGCCGGCAGCAGGCCCATCAGGCACTTGAGCAGGGTGGTCTTGCCCACGCCGTTGCGCCCCAGCAGGCACGTCACCTCGCCAACCTTCACGTCGAACGACAGGCCGCGCAGGATGTGGCTACCGCCGTAGTATTGATGCAGCTTGTCGACTTGCAGCATGTCTTGAATCCCCTTGTGTCCCTTGTGGGAGCGAGCCTGCTCGCGAATGCGGTGTGTCAGTCACAGTTATCCCGACTGATACCCCGCATTCGCGAGCAGGCTCGCTCCCACAGGGAACAACAGTGTTTGTCGATCTAGCGACCGAGATACACCTCGATCACCCGCTCATTGTCCTGCACCTGTTCCAGCGACCCTTCGGCCAGCACGCTGCCCTGGTGCAGCACGGTGACGTGGTCGGCGATTGCGCCGACGAAGCCCATGTCGTGCTCTACCACCATCAGTGAATGCTTGCCCGCCAGGGACTTGAACAGCTCGGCGGTGAACTCGGTTTCCGCGTCGGTCATGCCTGCCACCGGTTCGTCGAGCAGCAGCAATTGCGGGTCCTGCACCAACAGCATGCCGATCTCCAGGAACTGCTTCTGGCCGTGGGACAACAGCCCGGCGGCGCGGTTGACCGAGGTGGTGAGACGGATGGTCTCGAGCACTTCGTTGATGCGGTCGTGCTGCTCGCCGGTCAGTCTTGCCCGCAAGCTGGCCCACACCGATTTGTCGGTCTTGAGCGCCAGCTCCAGGTTCTCGAACACGCTCAGGGCTTCGAACACCGTCGGTTTCTGGAACTTGCGACCGATGCCGGCCTGGGCGATCTGTACTTCGCTCATGGTCGTCAGGTCGAGGGTCTCGCCGAACCAGGCCTTGCCGTGGCTGGGGCGGGTCTTGCCGGTGATGACATCCATCAACGTGGTCTTGCCCGCGCCGTTGGGGCCGATGATGCAGCGCAATTCGCCGACGCCGATGTACAGGTTCAAATCGTTCAAGGCCTTGAAACCATCGAAGCTGACGCTGATGTCTTCCAGGGTCAGGATGGTGCCGTGGCGGGTGTTCAGGCCCACGCCGGCCGCCTGGCCGAGGCCGATGGCGTCGCGGCTGCTGCCCTGGTCTTTGTTGGGCTCCAGAATGGGTTCGAGCATGAAATCCGCCGTTGGAGTGATGCGCATCATTCGCCCCTTTTCTTCAGCAAGCCGATCACGCCTTTAGGCAGATACAGCGTAACAACGATGAACAGGGCCCCGAGGAAAAACAGCCAGTACTCAGGAAACGCCACGGTGAACCAGCTCTTCATCCCATTGACGACGCCGGCGCCCAGCAACGGCCCGATCAACGTGCCGCGCCCGCCGAGGGCGACCCACACGGCGGCTTCGATGGAGTTGGTCGGCGACATTTCGCTGGGGATGATGATGCCCACCTGCGGCACGTACAACGCCCCGGCCAAACCGCACAACACCGCGCTCAACACCCAGACGAACAGCTTGAACCCCCGTGGATCGTAGCCGCAGAACATCAGGCGGTTTTCCGCGTCGCGCAGGGCGGTCAGCACCCGGCCGAACTTGCTGCGGGCCAGGCGCCAGCCGATGAACAGGCTCGTCACCAGCAGCAACCCCGTGGCGAAAAACAGCACCGCCCGGGTGCCTGGCTCGGTGATGCCAAAACCCAGGATCGAACGGAAGTTGGTGAAGCCGTTGTTGCCGCCAAACCCGGTTTCGTTGCGGAAGAACAACAGCATTCCGGCGAAGGTCAGGGCCTGGGTCATGATCGAGAAATACACGCCCTTGATCCGCGAGCGGAAGGCGAAGAAACCAAACACCAAGGCCAGCAAACCCGGCGCCAGCACCACCAGGCACATCGCCCAGAGGAAACTGTCGGTGCCGGCCCAGTACCAGGGCAACTCGGACCACGACAGGAAGGTCATGAACGCCGGCAAGCCATCCCCGGCGGCCTGGCGCATCAGGTACATGCCCATGGCATAGCCGCCCAGGGCGAAGAACAAACCGTGGCCCAGGGAGAGCAAGCCGGCGTAGCCCCAGACCAGGTCCAGCGCCAGGGCGACGATGGCATAGCAGAGAATCTTGCCCACCAGGGTCAGGGTGTAGGCCGAGACGTGCAGCGGATGGTCCGCCGCCAGCAGCGATAGCAGCGGCAAGCTCAGCAGCACGGCGAGGATCAGCGCGCCGACGGCGAGGGTGACTTTGGGGCCGGCCTTTTGCGTGGCCGTGAGCATCAGGGGCTGGTTCATCAGTCGATTACCCGTCCTTTGAGCGCGAAGAGGCCTTGCGGACGCTTCTGGATGAACAGAATGATCAGCGCGAGGATCAGGATCTTGCCGAGCACGGCGCCGATCTGCGGTTCGAGGATCTTGTTGGCGATGCCCAGGCCGAACGCGGCGAACACGCTACCGGCCAACTGGCCGACACCGCCGAGCACCACCACCAGGAACGAGTCGATGATGTAGCTCTGGCCCAGGTCCGGGCCGACGTTGCCGATCTGGCTCAGGGCCACGCCACCCAGCCCGGCGATGCCCGAGCCGAGGCCGAAGGCGAGCATGTCCACCCGCCCGGTGGGCACGCCGCAGCAGGCGGCCATGTTGCGGTTCTGGGTCACCGCGCGGACATTCAGGCCCAGGCGCGTCTTGTTCAGCAGCAGCCAGGTCAGCACCACCACGAACAGCGCGAAGGCGATGATCACAATGCGGTTGTACGGCAGCACCAGGTTCGGCAACACCTGGATCCCGCCCGACAGCCAGGCCGGATTGGCGACTTCGACGTTCTGCGCACCGAACACCAGGCGCACCAGTTGGATCAGCATCAGGCTGATGCCCCAGGTGGCGAGCAGGGTTTCCAGCGGCCGTCCGTAGAGGTGGCGGATCACCGTGCGCTCCAGGGCCATGCCGATGGCGGCGGTGATAAAGAATGCCACCGGCAGGGCGATCAGCGGATAGAACTCGATGGCGTTCGGGGCGAAGCGCTGGAACAGCATCTGCACCACATAAGTGGAGTAGGCGCCGAGCATGAGCATCTCGCCGTGGGCCATGTTGATCACCCCCAGCAGGCCGAAGGTGATCGCCAGGCCGAGGGCGGCGAGCAGCAAAATCGAGCCCAGGGACATGCCGCTGAACGCCTGGCCCAGCAGCTCGCCGATCAAGAGTTTGCGCTTGACCTGGCCGAGGCTGGTTTCGGCGGCGGTGCGCACGGCGGCATCGGTTTCGACGCCGGGTTCGAGCAAGCCCTCCAAGCGGGTGCGGGCCAACGGGTCGCCGGTTTCCCCCAGCAGGCGGACGGCGGCCAGGCGCACGTTGGGGTTGGCGTCCACCAATTGCAGGTTCGCCAGGGCCAGGCTCAGGGCGGCGTGTACGTCTTCGTCCTGCTCGCCGGCCAGTTGCCGGTCGAGAAACGCCAGTTGCGCCGGGCGTGCGCTTTTTTGCAGTTGCTGCGCGGCGGCCAGGCGTACGCGGGCATCCACAGCGAGTAATTGATGACTGGCGAGCGCGGTTTCGATCAGCCCGCGCAAGCGGTTGTTCAGGCGCAGGGTCTTGGGTTGGCCGTCGACGGTCAACTGGCCTTGTTGCAGGGCGTTGATCAGTTCGACGCGCTCAGGCTCCGGCTGCGCGGCCCAGGTTTCCAGAAGCTTGGCCTGCTGGGTCGGGTTGGCGGCGACGAAGTCTTCGGCGTCGCCGGCGTATGAGGCCATCGGCAGTAACAGTGCGATGGCGAGAATGAGGCGGTAAAGGGCGGTGGGCATATTGTTGGCCTTGCGCGAACTTCTTTCTCTGTGGGAGCGCGCCTGCTCGCGAATGCGGTGTATCAGCGACATGGGTGTTGGCTGACCCATCGTATTCGCGAGCAGGCTCGCTCCCACAAGGGAGTTGCGTCAGCCCGGGGATCCGGGCCGACCCCCATGGGCTCAGTTGCTCTTCACCGCGTAGTCAGGCTTCTTGTCGTTGCCGGCGATGAAGGGGCTCCACGGTTGCGCGCGGATCGGCCCTTCGGTCTGCCAGACCACGTTGAACTGACCGTCGGCCTGGATCTCGCCGATCATCACCGGCTTGTGCAGGTGGTGGTTGGTCTTGTCCATGGTCAGGGTGTAGCCCGACGGTGCGGCGAAGGTCTGGCCGGCCAGGGCTTCGCGGACCTTGTCGACATCGGTGGACTTGGCTTTTTCCACCGCTTGCGCCCACATGTGGATGCCGACGTAGGTGGCTTCCATCGGGTCGTTGGTCACCGCTTTGTCGGCGCCCGGCAGGTTCTTGGCCTTGGCATAGGCTTTCCAGGAATCGACGAATTTCTTGTTCGCCGGGTTATCCACGGACTCGAAGTAATTCCATGCCGCCAGGTTGCCCACCAGTGGCTTGGTGTCGATGCCACGCAGTTCCTCTTCGCCCACCGAGAACGCTACGACCGGCACGTCGGTGGCCTTCAGGCCCTGGTTCGCCAGTTCTTTGTAGAACGGCACGTTGGAGTCGCCGTTCACGGTGGAGATGACCGCGGTCTTGCCACCGGCCGAGAATTTCTTGATGTTGGCCACGATGGTCTGGTAGTCGCTGTGGCCGAACGGGGTGTAGACCTCTTCGATGTCCTTGTCTGCCACGCCTTTGGAATGCAGGAACGAACGCAGGATCTTGTTGGTGGTGCGCGGGTAGACGTAGTCGGTGCCCAGCAGGAAATAACGCTTGGCGCTGCCGCCTTCTTCGCTCATCAGGTATTCCACCGCCGGAATCGCCTGCTGGTTCGGCGCCGCGCCGGTGTAGAACACGTTGGGCGACATCTCTTCGCCTTCGTATTGCACCGGGTAGAACAGCAGGCCATTGAGTTCTTCGAATACCGGCAACACGGATTTACGCGACACCGACGTCCAGCAGCCGAACACCACGGCGACCTTGTCCTGGGTCAGCAACTGCCGGCCCTTTTCGGCGAACAGCGGCCAGTTCGACGCCGGGTCCACGACCACCGCTTCGAGCTTCTTGCCGTTCACACCACCCTTGGCGTTGATCTCGTCGATGGTCATCAACGCCATGTCCTTGAGGGACGTCTCGGAGATCGCCATGGTGCCGGACAGCGAATGCAAGATGCCGACTTTGATGGTCTCGGCGGCCTGGACGGTCCAGGCCATGCCCATCGCGGCAATACTTGCCGAGAGTGTAAAAGCCTTGATCAAGCTACGACGCTTCATTGTGCGATCTCCATGGACTTATGAGTTTTTTTGGGCGGCAGATGCAAACGCTGAAGGCGCTTTTGCAAGGGGTGTGCCCGGTCGGGCAAACGCTTTGAAATGTGGGGTTGGCGGCGGGAGGGAAAACGACAATGCACCATCAGTGACCGTATCGCGGCCGCTGGTGCAATACGGCGCTCCGCATTGGGGCGTGGATGTGGGCCAATTCAAGGTGAGATTTTCGACCGCCCGACTATGCTGACACTTCTGCCATTCTGAACAGGGGAAATCCGTTTGAATGATTCTGGCGCTGCGAGCAGTTTTCTTCTCGACGAGACGGCGGTTTTTGATGTGTTGCCTGGCATTGAACCGGCCGAGCATCCGAAATGGATGCATGTGACGCATTTGAGAGAAAGCAGGTATTCGCTGATTCTCACCGCTGGAGAGCACCTTCGAAGCAGCGAGTTGCAGGTATTTGCTGATTCAACCTTGCACGTTCGTTTTTCGGCGGCTCTACCCAGCATCAGTTCGGATGGGCTCACCTGCTCAGTTGTTTTTTTCGATGATCAAGCTCAAGCCGAATTTCAACTTGGAACGTTTCATGTTGGCGGAGGCTATACCGCTTCGGAATGGAGGACGGTGGATTTGGATCTGGCTTGGTTGGTGGGCAAGCGTGGCCGTCTCCTGGTGGCATGTGGGCCTGGGGCGAAGAACGATCCAACGGCAGATTGGCTGGCGATAGCTGACCTGTGCATAGCCAGAGAGTGGGAAATGAAAGCGCTTCTGGCGAAAACCCATCAACCCATGCGCATGATAAACGAGATCGCACACTTCAGCAGCGTCTACCGGAATGAGTTCTATGCAAACGTCCAGGAGCGACAAAGTGATGCTGCGATGGGCGTTGCGCGCACGGTTCGCCAACTCAATGGACCGGCTCATACGAAAGGGCCTGGTGCGCCGGCTGACATGGTCATTTTGGAGCCGTTTGAAGGAGAGGCCGCCTACTCTTATGCGACGCGCCTGCTGAGGGCGAACGTCCCGCAAATGCCGCCTGATTTTCAAGCGAGGCTACGCCGGAAAGTCACGGACCACGGGACGATAAAGGTCTTGTCACTCTGCAGTGGCGCCGCGCGGATAGAGGCCGGTGTGTCAGCGGCTGTTCCCGAAGGCGTGGAATGGTCGTTGCTGGATATCAATGAAGATCTGCTTCAAATCGCCGCAAAGCAGTTTCCGCCAGGGATCCAGCTCGATTTGATCGTGGCGGATGCGAATAACCTGGTGCCGACCGGTGAACAGTGGGATGTCATTATCTGTGTATCGGCATTGCATCATTTGGTAGAACTGGAAAAAGTCATGGGCTTTATCTCCCGTAGTTTGAAAAATGATGGGGAGTTCTGGAGTGTGGGAGAGGCGGTGGGACGTAATGGCAATCGCTTGTGGCCCGACGCAATAATTGCCGCTGACGCCGCATTCTCTACCTTGCCGGCGCGCTACCGACTCAATGCCGACACTCAGGTTGTCGATGCTGTCCTTCCGGATAAGGACCATTCGATTGGGTGTTTCGAGGGGATTCGAAGCGAGGAAATTACCGGGCTCCTTGAGCGTTGGCTGAAGCCGGTAGACGTTTACCGCACCAACTGCTTCCTCTGGCGGATGGTGAATCTTGCCTACAGCGGGAATTTCAATCTTGAACAAGCTGAAGACCGGGGGTTAGTGATTGAACTGGTGCGAGCGGAGCTCGAGCATTTTCGCAATGGAGGCCTTGGGACCGAGCTATTCGGCGTCTACAAAAAGAAGCATCTTTTCAGCGACGGCGCATCAGACCGATAAAGAACAGTCCGCCGATAGCGGCTGTAGCGACCCCAATCGGCAAGTCCTCGGGGGCGATCAACGTGCGGGCCGCCACGTCCACCCACACCAGGAACAGGCTGCCGAGCAGCACGCAAGCCGGCAGCAGCCGCCGATGTTCGGCGCCCACCAGGCGCCGGGCAATGTGCGGCACCATCAGCCCGACAAAACCAATCGAGCCGCTGATGGACACCAGTACGCCGGTCATCAGCGACGCGATCAGGAAAATCCACAACCGCACCTTCGCCGCGTTCAAACCCAGGGTCACGGCGGTCTGTTCGCCAGCCATCAGCGCGTTCAACGGCCGGGCCATGCCCAGCAGCAGCACCAGCCCCAACCCCACACTGGCGGCCGGCACGGCCAGCAGTTCCCAACGGGCCAGGCCCAGGCCGCCGAGCATCCAGAACATCACCGCCGAACTGGCACGATGATCGCCGAGGAACAACAGCAGGTTAGCCGCCGCCATCATCACGAAGGACACTGCCACACCACACAGCAACAGCCGATCACTCTCCAGCCGGCCTTGGCGGGCAGCGATGGCCAACACCAGCAACATGCTCAGCAATGCGCCGATGAACGCGGCCAGCGGCAGGGTCAGCAGGCCAATGATTTCACCGACATGCAACACCACGATCACCGCCCCCAAGGTCGCACCGGAGGTGACACCCAACAGGTGCGGATCGGCCAGCGGGTTGCGCGTCACCGCTTGCAGCACCGCGCCGATCAGCGCCAGCCCGGCGCCGACCAGGGCACCGAGCAGCAGGCGCGGGACGCGGATCAGCCAGACGATATGTTCCTGGCCGGGCGTCCAATAGACCTCGCCCACACCGAAGGCCTTGTGCAGCAGCAGATCCCAGACCACGGCCACCGGCACCCGCGCCGGCCCACAGCCCAGGGACACCACGCACGACACCAGCAGCAGCGCGCCGAGGACCATCAGCAGGGCGCTGTAACGACGATTATTCATTGGTCGTGGAAACCCCGTGCCAGGGTTTGCACCGCCAGCACGTTATCGATGCCTGGCGTGGCCTGCACGTAAGGGATCACAATGAAGCGCCGGTGCTTGATGGCATCCACCGATTGCAGGGCCGGGTTATCCAGCAGGAATTGTTGCTACTGCTCGGCGCTGACTTCGCCGTAGTCGACGATCACGATCACCTGCGGGTTGCGCGCGACCACGTTCTCCCAGTTCACCCGGGTCCAACTGGTTTCCACGTCCTCGAGGATGTTGCGTCCGCCGGCTGCGTCGATCAGGGCCTGGGGCATGCCGAGGCGACCGGAGGTCATCGCCCGGTCTTCGCCGCTGTCATACAGGAACACGCGCGGTTGTTGGGACGGCAGGTGCTTGCGCGTTTCGGCCACCTGGGCCTGCATCGTCGCGATCAGCGCATTGGCGCGATCCTGCACATCGAAGATTTTCCCGAGGTTGCGCAGGTCGTTGTAGGTGTCCTCCAGGGAGGCCGCCGGGCGTTTCATCACGAAGGCGCAGGATTCGGTCAGTTCGTAGACGTTGATGCCCAGCGGTTGCAAGGTCTGCGGCGTCAGGTCGCCGCCCACGCGCATGCCGTAGTCCCAGCCCGCGAAGAAAAAATCGACGTTGGCATCGAGCAGGGTTTCCACCGAGGGATATTTGGCGGCCAGTTCCGGCAGGCCATCAAGGATCCTAGCCATCTCGGGCGTCACCGATTTCCAACCGCTGATACCGCTGTAGCCAACCATGCGCGGCTTGAGCCCCAGGGCGAGCATCATCTGCGTCATGTTGATGTCATGGCTGACCGCGTGGCGAGGTGCCTCGTTGAACACCACCTGGCGGTTGCAGCTCTGGATTGTCAACGGGTAGCGAGTAGCTTCGGCCAGGGCATGGACGCTGCCCAGCAGGAGGGGCAGCAACAGCAGGAAACGCAAGGTCATGGTTGGGTTATCCAGGTGATTCGTGGGTAGCCGGACAGCGGGTGCTCATCCACCAGGGCTTCGACGCCGAACACCTCGCGCAACAGCTCTGCCGTGAGGACGTCCTTGGGCGTGCCGCTGGCGACGATGCGCCCGTGTTCGATCACGTACAGGCGATCACAAAAGGCGGCGGCCAGGTTCAAATCGTGGAGGCTGGCGAGGGTGCCGATGCCCAGGCCCTTGATCAATTGCAGCAGTTGCAATTGATAGCGCGGGTCGAGGTGGTTGGTCGGTTCGTCGAGGATCAGCAACTGCGGCTGCTGGGCCAAGGCACGGGCGAGGATCACCCGCTGTTTTTCCCCTCCCGACAGCGTGGCGAAAGCATGATCGCCAAAACCTTCGAGCCCTGCCGATGCCAATGCCTGGAGCACCAGCCGGCGGTCTTCGTGATTGTCGCTGTCGAACAGGCCCTTGTGGGGCGTGCGACCCATGGCGACGACTTCCTCCACCGTCAGGCCGAAGGCGTCGGGAAACTCTTGCAGCACCACCGCGATGCGTTGGGCACACCAGCGTGAGGACTGCTTCCAGAGGTTGTGATGTTCGAGTTTGACCTCGCCATGTTCTGGTCGGCTGAAGCGATAGGCGCAGCGCAACAGGCTGGTCTTGCCGCTGCCGTTGGGCCCGATCAACCCGACAAACTCCCCGGCCGCCACCTGCAGGGTGGCATCACGCAGCTGGAACTGGTGATGGCAGTGGCCATGGCCCAGGGGTGTCCAGGCGAGGTGGGAGAGGGTTAGGGAGGTCATGCGGTTACTCAAGTTATCGGGTCGTCACACACAACCCCCTGTGGGAGCGGGCTTGCTCGCGAATGCGGTGTGTCAGTCAACATCTATGTGTTTGATACACCGCATTCGCGAGCAAGCCCGCTCCCACAGTTTGAACTGTGTTCGTGGTTTGGAAAGCGGGCACGATTGTAGAGGTTTCGCGCCACCTTCCGTTAACGCACTGTCTTCAGCGTGAAGATGAAGCGATCTCAGGCTGGCGATTCAACCGCGTGACGAGGCGATCCAGCGCCCACACCACCACCAGCGAAGCCCCCACCAACGGGAACACCAGCGCCAGGGCCAGCATGATGAACACCCCGGTTTTCCAGGTCGGCAGGTCGTGTCGCAGCGGCGGCACGCCGAATTTGCCCTGGGGCCGGCGCTTCCACCAGATCACCAGGCCACTCACCGCGCTGAGCAGGATCATCAGGCAAACCTGCAGCACGAGGATCTGGTTCACCGGGCCGAACATCTTGCCTTCGTGCAGCATTACGCCGGTCTCGGTGGCGCGGGCCACGATGCCGTAATGCTCCCAGCGCACATCGGCCAGGACCTTGCCGGTGTATTGGTCCACGTGCAGGGTCGCGTCGTTGCGCGGGTCATCGGCGAACACGGCGATGGTGAACACGCCCGAGGCGGTCGTTGGGAATGTGATGCTGTAGCCGGGTTCGACCTGGCGCTCGGTGGCGATATCCTGCACCGCTTGCAGGCTGACGGTCGGGGCGGCGGGGCCTTCGTGCATGCCACCGTGGGCCATGTGCTCGGCATGGTCGCCAGACATTGGCATCGGCGTGTTTTCCATGGCCCACGGCACGGTCTGGCGATGGGCGTTGTTGAGGCTGCCGGCCTCGACGTCGGACTTTGGCACGTCATTCCACATCGCCGCCGGGAAGCGGTTCCAGAGGTCGGCGTATTGCTTGCCCCAGAAGCCGGTCCAGGTCATGCCGCTGAGAAGCATCACCAGCAGGAACGCCGCGCCCCAGAAACCGACGACAACGTGCAGGTCACGCCAGAACACCCGACCGCGCGCGCTCCAGCGCGGCCACAGCACACCCGCCGATGATTGCCCGCGCGGCCACCACAGGTAGAGGCCGGAGACCACCAGCACCACGCCCCAGCCGGCGGCCATTTCCACCAATCGGTCACCCACCGTGCCGATCAATAACTCGCCGTGTATCGCACGGGCCATGGCTTGCAGATTGTCTTTCGCATCCTGCTCGCCGAGGACATCGCCGTGGTACGGGTCGATGAACACATTCAACTCCCGGCCCTTGTCGATCACCACGAACTGCGCGCTGCGCTCGGCGTTGACCGGTGGCAGGTACTGCTTGACCTGGCCTTCGGGGTAGGCCTGGCGGACCTGCTTGAGCAGGTCGTCCGCCGCCAGGGTGTGATGCCCGGCCGGCACGTTCAGCAGGCTGCCGTACATCAGGGGATCGAGTTGCGGCTTGAACAGGTAAATGATCCCGGTCAGGGCCAGCATCACCATGAACGGCGCCACGAACAGCCCGGCATAGAAATGCCAGCGCCAGGCCAAGTTGTAGAAATTCGGTTTCGGTTGGCTCATTGCAAAGCGCTCCGCAGGGCAAATGGGTTGTTATGTTTTTAGCGGTTGCCAGGCAACCGATAAGCAGGGAGCCTTAAACACAGACCCCGTGGCGAGGGAGCTTGCTCCCGCTGGACTGCGCAGCAGTCCCTGGCTTTTTGCGGTTGCTACGCAACCGAGCGGGAGCAAGCTCCCTCGCCACAAGGTCAGGTGTCAGGCTCTGCCTGTGTTGTCAGAAACTCATATCCACCTTCGTCCAAAGCGTGCGCCCCGGTTCGTTGACGGCCTGGGGGTCGCTCGCCGGGTAGCCGAACCCGGCGTTGCCGGCCAGGTTCAAGTGCTCGGCGTAGGCTTTGCCGAACAGGTTGTCGACGCCACTGCTGACCTTCCAGTGCTGGTTGATGCGGTAGGCGCCGTTGAGGGAGAAGACCCCGAACCCCGAGCTTTTGCCATAGTCCTTGCCCACCCCGTTGCCCTTGTTTTCATCGACCCGGTGCTGCGCGGCCACCACCCGCCACAAGGCTCCGGCGCTCCAGCGGTCTTCGCTGTAGGTCAGGCCCAGGCGTGCGTCCAGCGGCGGCATCTGCGCCAGGGCGCTGCCGTCGCTGCTGTTCTTGCCCCAGGCATAGGCCAGGGTGGCGTCGGCTTTCCAGCGCTCGGTGAGCTTGTAGGCCGCGCCCAGTTCGCCGCCCATGATCCGTGCGTCGATGTTCTCGGCCTGGGAAGTGGTGCCCATCATCCCCGGCGTGTAGTCGAACAGGATGTAGTCGCGGACTTGCCCGACATAACCCGATGCCCAGGCCTCGAGGGTGTCGGTCTTGTACTGCAGGCCGAAGTCGAGCTGAGTAGTTTTCTCCGGCTTGATCGCGTCGAAAGCATTCAGCGAACCGCTCGGGCCGGCGTTTGGCGAGAACAGCTCCCAGTAATCCGGGAACCGTTGCGCGTGACCGATGCCGGCGTAGAGGGTGGCGGGGCTGTCGTCCAGGTCGTGCTCGTAGCGGACGAAACCGCTGGGCAGCGTGTCGGCGCGGGTGTCATCGGCAGTAGGATTGGGACGGGCCGACATACCGGAACCGATGCTCTGGCGGTAATCCTTGGCCGAGACGGGGTCTAGCCGGGCGCCGGTGAGCACTCGGTCGCGGTCGGCGGCGTACCAGGTCAATTCACCGAACACCCCATACTTGTGGAAGTCGGCGTCCTTGGTGTACGGCAGGTCCTTGTAGGTGTCCACGCCCATGCTGCTGCGTTGGCGATGCTCGTTGGTCTGGGCGTCCAGGCCGCTGATCAATTGCACATCGGCCCAGCGCCAGGTGGCCTTGATGCGGGCGCCGAGGGTGCGACGGTCGACATTGGAGGCCATGGGCCCGGCCATCATCCCGGTGCCGGACGGCGTGCGCAGGGTGTAGTTGTCCATCACGTGGTCGGCGTAGTTGTAGTAGACCTGGGCTTCGACTTTATCCAACACGTCACCGATGTTCGAACGCTCGAAACGCAGCCCGAGGCTTTCGCGCTTGAACTGCGATCCGTCCATGCCGCGCCCGGCGTAGCGCGCTTCACCGTCCCCCTTGCCGGCCGTCAGCTCCAGCAGGGTATCGGCGTCCGGCGTCCAGCCGAGGGCGACGTCGCCATTCCATTTGTCATAGCGCGACGGCACGGTGTCGTTATTGCCGTCGCGGTAATCGTCCGAATGGGCGGTGTTGCCGATCACCCGCACATAGCCCAGCGGCCCACCGGCGGCGGCATCCACCACCTTGTCGAAACGGCCGTTGGAGCCGGCCAGCACGCTGGCATTGACGCGGGTGCCCAGCTCGCCGAACTGCTCCGGCTCGCGCTCGAACAGCACGGTCCCGGCCGATGCGCCGGGGCCCCAGAGCACGGTTTGCGGGCCTTTGATGACGGTGAGCTTGTCGTAGGTTTCCGGCGAGATGTAGGACGTCGGCGCGTCCATCCGGCCCGGGCAAGCACCCAGCAGCATGCTGCCGTTGGTGAGGATGTTCAGCCGCGAACCGAACATGCCTCGCAGCACCGGGTCGCCATTGGTGCCGCCGTTGCGCACCAGGGCGAAGCCGGGAATGGTCTTGAGGTAATCGCCGCCATCGCTGGCCGGCACCGGTTGACGCGGGTCCTTGGGGTTGGTGACGACGGTCAGGGGCGAGCTGGGGGCGATGGCGGTGATGACCGTCGGGCTCAGTTCTTCGACCGGATGGTCGTGATGCTCGTGCTCATCGGCCAGCGCGAGTGGAGCGAGCAGCAGGCCGCACAGGGCGGCGATGGTGTGGCGCGAACGAACCCGTGGCTCGTTCAGGGGGCAGCGAACCTGGGCAGAGCCCAACGCGGTGCCAGCAGAAAACCTGGACATGATGATTCCATCGAACAGACGTAGACGACACGGTCGGGCAGCCTCGGGCTGTCTTGTATGACCGGTTGAGGTAAGTGTCGGGAGCTACGCTGCGAAGGGTGGTGCGCGGGTGCGGGCACCCGGGAAGAACGCCGACCGGGCATGGCCCAGGCGTGGGGAAGAACGGGGGTAGGTGTTGGTGTGGGGTGTGTCGAAGGCCGCGAAGGTGTGGCCGCCGGGCAGCGCGGGGCAATTGAACAGCAGGCTGCAATAACCGCACTTTTCCCACAACGCGTGGTGCTCGCTCTGGGGCGGGCAATGTTCGGCTGCCGGCGCTTCATGCGCCGTCATGTCCATGCCCATCTCCATGTCCATACTCATGGACACAGGCATGGACGAAGGCATGCGCTGATCCATCGGCATCGACTGGGAAACCAGCGGACCGATAAAGATCATCAGCATGGCGAACAAGCTGATCCAGCTGCCGCGGGTCAGGCTCATGGGCTGACGGCGGTGCGTGGACAGGCTGGCGCGACGAGGTTGCATGGGCGGCTACGTCTTACTGGCCGTGCTTATGCGTCTTGGTGCCGTCGGGTGCTTTTTTCTGCACCGCGACATCCACCGTGACATCCCCGGCTTTTTCGAAATGCAGGGTCATGGGGAAGCGTTTGCCGTCGCTGAGCAGGCTGCGGTCTTTCAGGTCCAGCAGCATTACGTGATACGCCATCGGCGCGAAGGTGACGGTCGCACCGGGGGCGATATTCACGACGGGCACTGGTTGCATTTTCATCAGGTCGTTTTGCATCACATGCTCATGAAGCTCGGCCTTGTCGGCGATGGGCGAGTCGACGCTGAGCAGTTTGTCCGCGGTCGTGCCGCTGTTGTGGATGACGAAATACGCAGCCACGGTCGGCGCGTTGGGGGGCAACTCCTGGGACCACGGATGAGCGATCTCAAGCTCGCCCGCCTTGTATTGGTGAGCTTGGGCGAAGCCGACAGGAAGCAGCAGGGCGGCCAGCAGGATAAGTTTGTTCAACATGGCAAATCTCCGGAACGATTCAGGACGCAGGTGTGTGCGGAGGAATCAGGCCAGAGGCGAGGCGCGAGGGTTCAGGCGGGGCCATTGCTGGCGCGGGGTAGGGCTGTCGAGTTTCGAATGGATGGCGGCACGATGGGCCAGTTGAGCATCCAGATACAACTGCGGCGCATGCCCGGCAAGCGCCACCAATGGCGCCGGACCTGAGCAGCACCAGCAATGTTGCATGGTCGAATGATTGTCCTGTTGCGGCGCGCCCTGTTCGAACGTGCCCAGGGAAATCGCCACCATCTTCGTGCCGCTGGAGGAACAGAAACTGCCCCACAGCACTTGCTCGGCTGGCGAATTGGCGGTCGCACCCCCGCTGTTGGATAGCGGCATGGCAAGCATGTTGAACAGCACTGCGAAGCAGGCGATCCAGGCAAATGCAAGCCGTTGTCGGGACATGGGGCAATCCGCTCGGTTGGGCGATCAGGTGGCGGTATTTAGCCTGATCGGGGGGCAGAAGTAAAAAGGCCATGTGCGGTGTAGGGTCGCAGGGCTGGGGTTAACAGTAGCAACAGATCTTCGAGTGAGTGCTTTTGTGGCGAGGGAGCTTGCTCCCGCTGGGGCGCGAAGCGGCCCTAAAACCGGACATTGCAGTGTTTCAGGAACATAGCGTTCATTTCCTTGGGGCCGCTGCGCAGCCCAGCGGGAGCAAGCTCCCTCGCCACGGCATTATTGATCATTTGAGATCCAGTCGTTCCCGATCTGCGCCGGTATAAACCTGTGCTATATCGTTTGCCCGGGCGATATCGTTGAGGGCCGCTCGAATCAAGACGCCGTCACCCTTTTCTTCTTCCAGGCAAGCATCAAGATAAGCCAACTTTTCCTCTGCCGTTTGGAGATAGCTGGCAGCATCGAAACGTGTGAAGGCTTCATCCCGCAGAATTTGGGCGAACGCTGGATCGCTTTTGGCGCGTTCCGCAATCATATGTTTGTAGTTTCGTGTAAGAGCCATTTATTCACCTGTGGGACCAGAGAACATGCGTGGTTTTTGTGGCGAGGGAGCTTGCTCCCGCTGGGGCGCGGAGCGGCCCTAAAACCGGACATTGCGGTGTGTCGGGAATATTGCGTCCGCTTTTTTGGGGCTGCTGCGCAGCCCAGCGGGAGCAAGCTCCCTCGCCACAGGGCGGCGGCTGTGCGCAGGTTAGTCGACCGGGGAGTCCAGCATTACCGGCGCGCCCGAAGGCGCCCTGCGCACAACCACCATCAAGTGCAGGGATGAAATACCTGACTGACGAAGCTTGTGAACCCGCTGAAAACCTCGGGCGACTAAACCCGATCACTGAAGGGCAGTGACGGGAATCAAGTTACCGACGGCCTCCAAGGCGCACAAGCCGGCGGATTCTGGCGTAGTTGTAGGCCGCGGCGCAGGGTGATGTAGCCTGCTGACGTAGTTCTGACAGGACAGGCTTGTAGGACGGTGCAGATTTCTGTCAGACCAACTGCCGCAGCCCCTGCAACACCTCATCCACCGTCCCAAACTCCCGCTCCACCCCCGCCAGCACCGGCCGCTTCAACACCAACACCGGCACCCCCCGCTCCCGCGCCACCTCCAGCTTCGGTTCAGTCGCCGTGCTACCGCTGTTCTTGCTCACAAGCACATCGATCCGCCGTTGTTCGAACAGCTCACGCTCGCCCTCGATATGAAAAGGACCACGGGCCCCAATCACTTCGCAGCGCTCGTTACCGGGGTAAACCTCCAGCGCCCGCAGGGTCCAGAATTGCTCTGGCGGGATTTCATCCAGGTGTTGCAGCGGCTCGCGCCCGAGGGTGAACAGGGGTCGGTGGAAGGGTTGCAGGGCCTGGATCAGTTCGCTCCAGTCGGCCACTTCGCGCCAGTCATCGCCGGCCCGGGGTTGCCAGGCCGGGCGGCGCAGGGCCCAGCAGGGGATGGCGCAGGCACGGGCTGCGTGGGCGGCGTGGTGGCTGATCTGGGCGGCGTAGGGGTGGGTGGCGTCCAGCAGCAGGTCGATGCCCTCGGCGCGGATGAAGTGCGCCAGCCCTTCGGCGCCGCCGTAGCCGCCGACGCGCACCTGGCAGGTCAGGTCAGTGGGAACGCGGCCGATGCCGGCCAGGCTGTAGATGTGCTGGGGGCCGAGGGTGCGAGCGATGGCCAGGGCTTCGGTGATGCCACCGAGCAGCAGGATGCGTTTCATTTCAAGGCTCTTCATGACAAGGCTCCCGCATGGCCGACGATCCCACCCTGGCGGTCGATGGCGAAGACTTCGACCTGGACCTGGGCCGGTACCACGCTACGGGCGAAGGCCAGCGCGTGTTCGCACACCGCGTCACCGAGGGCGATGCCGGCGGCGCTGGCCATCGCCAGGGCCTGTTGGCTGGTGTTGGCTTCTCGAATGCCTTGCTGCAACACCTCATCGGCACCGATGGCAGCCGCCCATTCGGCCAGTTGCGGCAGGTCGATGCTCGAATGACGGCTGTGCAGGTCCATGTGGCCGGCGGCGAGTTTGCTGATCTTGCCGAAACCGCCGCAGAGGCTGAGTTTTTCCACCGGCACCTTGCGCACATGCTTGAGCACGGCGCCGACGAAGTCGCCCATTTCGATCAGGGCGATTTCCGGCAGGTTGTAGACCCGGCGCATGGTGTCTTCGCTGGCATTGCCGGTGCAGGCGGCGATGTGCAGGTAGCCGTTGGTTTTCGCCACGTCGATGCCCTGGTGGATCGAGGCAATGTAGGCCGCGCAAGAGAACGGCCGGACGATGCCGCTGGTGCCAAGGATCGACAGGCCGCCGAGGATGCCCAATCGCGGGGTCATGGTTTTCAACGCCAGGGCTTCGCCGCCCTCGACATTGACCGTGACTTCGAAACCGCCGGCATAACCGCATTCTTCGGCCAAGCGACCCAGGTGATCGTTGATCATTTTGCGTGGCACCGGATTGATCGCTGGCTCACCGACGCCCAGCACCAAACCGGGGCGCGTCACCGTGCCCACGCCGCGACCGGCGATGAAACGCACGCCGGGTTCGGTGATCAAGCGCACCTGGGTAAACAGCAGGGCGCCGTGGGTCACGTCCGGGTCGTCGCCGGCGTCCTTGATCGTCCCGGCCTCGGCACCTTGGTCGGTCAACCGGCAGAACTCCAGGCGCATCTGCACCTGCTTACCCTTGGGCAGCACGATCTCCACCGCGTCGGCTTCGGTGCCGCGCAGCAGCAAGCGGGCCGCCGCCAGGCTGGTAGCGGTGGCGCAACTGCCGGTGGTCAGGCCGCTGCGCAGGGGGGCGGGTTGTTCGGCGGTGTCGTCACGCATCGAGAGGTTTCGTCAGGTCCAGCAAGGTGATCGGCAAGGCCTGGCGCCAGGTGTCGAACTCGCCCAAGGGCTGGGCCTGGGCGATGTGGATGCGGGTCAGTTCACCGCCGTGACGTTCGCGCCAGTGCATCAAGGTCATTTCGCTTTGCAGGGTCACGGCATTGGCGACCAGCCGACCGCCGGGCGGGAGTTGGGCCCAGCAGGCGTCGAGCACGCCTTCGCGGGTGACGCCGCCACCGATGAACACCGCGGCCGGACGTTCGAGGTTTTCCAGCGCCTGCGGGGCGCTGCCGCGAATCAGTTGCAGGCCCGGCACGCCGAGGGTGTCGCGGTTGCGTTCGATCAAGCCTTGGCGGCCTTCGTCGGCTTCGATAGCCAAGGCGCGGCAGCTGGGGTGGGAGCGCATCCATTCGATGCCGATGGAGCCGCTGCCGGCACCGACATCCCAGAGCAGCTCACCAGGTGTTGGGGCGAGACGGGCGAGGGTAATAGCGCGAACGTCGCGTTTGGTCAACTGGCCGTCATGCTCGAACGCGGTGTCCTGCAAGCCGGCCAGGCGTGACAGGCGCGGTGTTGATGGTTCGGCCCGGCATTCGATGGCGATCAGGTTCAGGTCGGCGACGGTGGCGTCGGACCACTGTGTCGCAGTGCTTTCGATCCGTCGTTCTGCCGTGCCGCCCAAGTGTTCCAGCACCGTCATGGCGCTTGGGCCGAATCCCCGCTCGCGCAGCAAGCTCGCCACGGCGGCGGGGCTGTGGCGATCGTTGCTCAGCAGCAGCAGCCTGACGCCTGTGGATAAATGCCCATTGAGCGCCGCCAGGGGCCGCGCCACCAGCGACAGCGTGACCACTTCCTGCAATGGCCAGCCCATGCGCGCCGCGGCCAGTGAACAGGAGGAGGGCGCGGGGATGACCAGCATCTGGTCGCTCGGTACCTGTTTCGCCAGGCTGGCGCCCACGCCATAGAACATCGGATCGCCGCTGGCCAGCACGCACACCGGCTCGCCCTGCCGAGCGAGCAGCGGTTCCAGGGAAAACGGGCTGGGCCACAGCTCCCGCTCGCCGCGGATACACAGGGGTAACAGTTCCAACTGGCGAGGGCTGCCCAGGATCCGCGATGCTCGCAGCAAGGCATGGCGAGCCGTTCGGCCCAGGCCCTTGAAGCCGTCTTCACCGATGCCCACTACGGTCAGCCAGGGGGTCATCTCTGTTCCTCGAATAGTTGGGTTGATCGACAGGCGTGTTGCCGCCGCGAACCGGGCCGCCATCATACCGCGCCCCGGCGGATCAGGCGCCTGGCGCAACATCATTGTCACCGCCAGACCGCTATCGCGAGCAAGCTCGCTCCCACAGGGGATTTGGGGTTGAACGCAGAATTCGTGAACACCCCGATCAAAACGGTGGGAGCGAGCCTGCTCGCGAAGGCGGCGGTCCATCCAGCATCGCTTTTTCAGACAGACCGCTATCGCGAGCAAGCTCGCTCCCACAGGGGATTTGGGGGTGAACGCAGAATTTGTGAACACCCCGATCCAAACGGTGGGAGCGAGCCTGCTCGCGAAGGCGGCGGTCCATCCAACATCACTTTTTCAGACAGACCGCCTTCGCGAGCAAGCTCGCTCCCACAGGGATTTGGGGTTGAACGCAGAATTTGTGAACACCCCGGTCAAAACGGTGGGAGCGAGCTTGCTCGCGATGGCGGCGATACAGACAACATCATTGGATCAGGCAGCCCGTGTTCTTGAGCAATCTCGCCTCAATCCGACAGGCAAGCTTTTCATGACCACCGGCAAAGCAGGCATAATGGCGCACCTTCGCCAATGTGGCGTTTCTCAGCTGCCGGTCTGCCCTTGAACGAACGTCCATCCTCCAACGTCATCCGCCCCTCCGCTTGCCCGGGGTTGCTGCGTGTCGTCCAGGCGTTGGACGGGGGGATCTGTCGGATCAAGCTCGATGGCGGTTCCATCCAGGCGGATCAGGCTGACGTCGTGGCCTCGGTGGCCGAGCGGTTCGCCGGGGGCGTGATCGAAGCGACCAACCGGGCCAACCTGCAGATCCGCGGGATCGGTCCCGGGCACGACGCGCTGATCCAGCCATTGCTGGCCGCCGGGCTTGGTCCTCGCAAACCGTCTGGCGATGACGTGCGCAACCTGATGCTCAGCCCCGCGGCTGGGATCGACCGACAGATGCTCTTCGACACCCGCCCATTGGCCGAGCGGATCCTCATTACCCTGCAAACCCACGAACGCTTCCCCGAACTGTCGGCCAAGTTCGCCGTGCAACTGGACGGTGGAGAAGCGCTGGCAATGCTCGAACATCACCACGACCTGTGGTTGTCGGCCTTGGTCCGTGATGGCGAGCCCTGGCTGGCCTTCGGCTTGGCCGGTTCCCCATTGGATAAACCGGCGGGCAGGGTGTCCCTGGCCCAGGGGCATGCCTTGGTGGTGGCGGTGCTGGAGCTGTTCCTCGACTTGGCCCGCCCGGACCAGACCCGCATGCGTCACTTGTTGGCTGAAATCCCCAGCGATGAATTCATGACCCGATTGGCCTGCCGCGTGCCGCTGCAAGCTTGCCTGGATTGGCAGCGGGACGAGCCCATCGACGAACGGCACATTGGCGTTCATTCACAGCACGACGACCGTGTCTACGTCGGCGCGGCGGCGCCCCTGGGGCGGCTCGATGCGTTCATGCTGCGGGGGGCGGCGCAACTGGCGCGGGAAAAGGGCGACGGCAGCCTTCGTTTCACGCCCTGGCAAAGCCTGTTGCTGCCCAACGTGTGTATCGAGGATGCCGAAGAAGTGCTGGCGCGGCTCCAAACGCTGGGCCTGTTGGTGTCGGTCGACCAACCCCTGGCGCAGCTCATCGCCTGCACCGGTTCCAGTGGCTGCGGTAAGGCCCTGGCCGACACCAAGGCCGATGCTCGTCAATTGGCCGAGCTGCTGCAACACCAGGGCCAAACCCTGAAAGTCCATCTGTCGGGCTGCCCACGTTCCTGCGCGGCAGCCCATATCGCGCCCGCCACCTTGCTGGCGGTCGCCCCCGGTCGTTACGACCTGTATTTTCGTGATGCCGCGCTGCCAGGTTTCGGCGCGTTGCAAGCCCACAATATGACTATTGAAGCGCTCGGCCCATGGCTCGACGCTCATCCCCGGAGCCCCTTTGATGCTTGATTACATCCGCGACGGTCAGGAGATCTATCGCAACTCCTTCGCGATTATCCGCGCCGAAGCCAACCTCGCGCGCATTCCGGCCGATCTGGAGAAACTCGCGGTGCGGGTGATCCACGCCTGCGGCATGGTCGAGGCCATTGATGGCTTGCAGTTTTCCGAGGGCGCGGGCACGGCCGGGCGTCAGGCGCTGGCCGCCGGTGCGCCGATCCTGTGCGATGCGCGGATGGTCTCCGAAGGCGTGACCCGGGCTCGCCTGCCGGCCAACAATCCGGTGATCTGCACCTTGCGCGACGAGAGCGTGCCGGCCTTGGCCCTGGAACTGGGCAACACCCGTTCGGCGGCGGCGCTGGAGGTGTGGCGTCCGCATCTGGAGGGCAGTGTCGTGGTCATTGGCAACGCGCCGACCGCGTTGTTCTACCTGTTGGAAATGCTCGACGCCGGCGCGCCGAAACCGGCTTTGATCCTCGGTTTTCCGGTGGGCTTCGTTGGCGCCGCCGAGTCCAAGGCGATGCTCGCGGCCAACAGCCGTGGCGTGCCCTTCGTGATCATGCAAGGCCGCCTGGGTGGCAGCGCCATGGCCGCCGCCGCCGTCAACGCCCTCGCTACGGAGGTTGAATGATGCAGCAGCCTGGACGTCTGATCGGCCTGGGCGTGGGCCCCGGTGACCCGGAACTGATTACGGTCAAGGCCCTGCGCCTGCTGCGCGAATCGCCCGTGGTGGCGTACTTCGTCGCCAAGGGCAAGAAAGGCAACGCCTTCGGCATCATCGAGGCGCATTTGCAGGACGCGCAGACATTGCTGCCGCTGGTCTACCCGGTCACCACCGAGGTGCTGCCGGCGCCGCTGTCCTATGAACAGGTGATCGCCGATTTCTACGACACCGCCGCCGAGCAGTTGGCCGTGCACCTGGACGCCGGTCGCGACGTGGCGGTGATCTGTGAGGGCGACCCGTTCTTCTACGGCTCCTACATGTACCTGCACGATCGCCTGGCCGAGCGTTATGAGGCCCAAGTCATCCCCGGCGTGTGCTCGATGCTCGGCGGAGCCTCGGTGCTCGGTGCGCCGCTGGTCTATCGCAACCAGAGCCTGTCGGTGCTCTCGGGCGTCCTGCCTCACGACGATCTCAAGCGTCGCCTCGCCGCCGCGGACGCGGCGGTGATCATGAAGCTGGGACGTAATTTCCCCAAGGTTCGCCAAGTGCTCCAGGAACTGGGCATGGACGGGCGGGCGCTGTACGTCGAGCGCGCGACCATGGCCAACCAGAAAATCGTGCCGTTGGATGACGTCGAGCCGATGTCTTCGCCGTACTTCTCGCTGATCATCGTGCCGGGCGCACGGTGGCAGGGTTGATGGCCGCCAAGACGCCGGCCATCGTCATCCTCGGCCCCGGCAGCCTGGCGACGGCCCGACGGATCCAGCAGCGCTACCCCGACGCCCTGCTCCACGGCCTGGCCGGGCGTGTCGAGGGCGATCGGCAGTACCTGGAATTTGGCGCGACGTTGCGCGAACTCTACCAGCAGGACACGCCGATCATCGCCCTGTGTGCCGCGGGCATTGTCATCCGTACCCTGGCGCCGCTGTTGCTGGAAAAAGGCGCCGAGCCGCCAGTGCTGGCGGTGGCCGAAGATGGCAGCGCCGTGGTGCCGCTGTTGGGCGGCCTGGGCGGGGTGAATGACATGGCCCGGGACATCGCGGCAACCCTGCGAGTCGCGCCGGCCATTACCACCAGCGGCGAATTGCGTTTCGGCACTTGCCTGCTCAATCCGCCAAGCGGCTACAGCCTCGGCGACCTGGAGCAGGGCAAGCGCTTCGTCTCCGACTTGCTGGCCGGTGAGCCAGTGCGTATCGACGGCGCGGCGCCGTGGCTGGATCAGGCGCAGTTGCCTGGGGATGAGCAGGCACGGCTGGCGATCCGTATCGACAGTGCCGCGGGCACACCGGGGACGAATGAACTACGGATCTATCCGCGCAATGTGCTGGTGGTATTGAATGCAGGGGCGACGCCGGACATCGGCGCGATACTGGAACAGGCTGGCCTCGCGGTGCAGTCGCTGGCGTGTCTGCTGGCGGCGGACAGTGACATGGCCCGTGCCGAGCTGCACGAAATGGCTTCGGCGTTGGAGGTGCCGCTGCGTTTTGCGGCGCCTAATGACTACCTGGAGCAGTGGTTGAGCGATGCCCTCGCCCAACCGGCATCGCTACAGGTCATGGACAGCCATGCCATTGTCGTGACTGAACACCCCTTCGATCCGCAGTTGATCGGTTGTCCACGTGGGCGCCTGGCGGTGATTGGCCTGGGCCCAGGCGCTGCCGAGTTGATGGTGCCGGCGGTGCGCGCCGAACTCGACCGTGCCACCGATGTGCTCGGTTATGAAACCTACGTGCGCATGGCCGGGCCCTTTCGGGCCGATCAGGTGCAACACTGCACTGACAACCGCGAAGAGATGCAGCGGGCCCGACATGCCTTCGAACTCGCGGCCCAGGGACGCTCCGTAGTGGTGGTATCGTCCGGTGATCCGGGCGTGTTCGCCATGGCTGCCGCTGTGTTGGAAGCGTTGCATGAGTCCTCGGATGCCCATTGGCACAACGTCGACTTGCAGATCTTGCCGGGTGTCTCGGCCTCCCTGGCCACCGCCGCCCAGGCCGGTGCGCCGTTGGGTCATGATTTTTGCGTGATGTCGCTGTCGGACAACCTCAAGCCCTGGTCGATCATTGAAAACCGCCTGGGTCTTGCGGCTGAAGCCGACCTGGCCCTGGCCTTCTACAACCCGATCTCCCGCTCCCGGCCATGGCAGTTGGGGCGGGCGCTGGAGATCGTCGGGCAACATCGCACGGCGCAAACACCCGTGGTGCTGGGGCGCGATATCGGCCGCCCGGGCCAGACCTTGCGTGTCACGACCCTGGGGCAGTTGACCCCGGATCAAGTGGACATGCGCACCATGGTGCTGATCGGTTCCTCGACTACGTGCGTATTCCCGCGCGCCCAGGGTGGCGACTGGGTGTACACACCGCGTTGGTATGGCAACAAACCTCTTTGATCGAACCCGGTGCTCGCGGGCCATGCTATGGCACCAGATAGCCTTTGACCCCGGTAAAGATAATCTGCGCGGCCAGCGCACAGACAAACAGCCCCATCAGGCGGCTGACGATCTGCAAGCCCTGGTCACCGAGGATCCGTTCGATGCGGCTGGACAGGTAGAGCACAACGCCGACGGTGAAGCTCGCCAGGGCGATGCTGATGATGGCCATGAGCTTGTCGTCCCAATGTGGCTGGCTCACGCCCATCACCAGCAGGGCGCCGATGGTGCCGGGGCCGACGGTCAACGGAATGGTCAGTGGGACGATGGTCACGTCCTGCTGCACATTGTCGGTCTGCACGGCCGACTTGCCTTGGGCCATGCCCAGTGCCGAAATGAACAGCACACTGCCGGCGCCGATCCGGAATGCGTCCACGGTGATGCCGCACACGCTGAAAATCACCCGTCCGAACAAATACAGCAGCACGCTGGAGACCAGCGTCGCGGTCGCGACCTTCCAGGCCAGGCGGCGTTGTTCCTTGCGCGAATAGCCGCGAGTCAGCCCGATAAAACATGACAGCACGAAGAAGGGGCTGTAGAGCACCAGCATCTTCAGATAAACGCTGAATAGTACATGGAGCATGGTTCAGACTCATTGCGAAAGACATTGCCGGAGTCTATCAGTCTCTGAAACGACTGTCGGCATTTGATTGAATGCGGTGGAGGCGTGTTTCTTATTTGTCGGGCTGTTTTTACTTGTCCGATGGGTGTTGGTTGGCTGAGTTATTCTAAAGTTACAAGTCAGGTGTTGTTGTATTCGGTTGGCTTGATTAGTGTGAGGCTGCAAGTCACGGAATGGCTTGTCTAATTAATTTAAGGAGTAAGTTATGAGCGTTGAAGTGCGTGATAGTGCGATAGCAGCCTGTGTGGCGCGCCTGGAAAGTTACGAAGTCCATCCTGATATTAGCCCCCGCTCGTTCTATTCCGGCGATGTTGAGCCCCCGGCCAAGGGCTCGGTCGTTGGTGAAGGTATCCTGGCTTTTGCCGGTGGCCTTGCGCCCCAGCACCAGGAAGATGCGCAGCATGCTTTTCTCTTCGCTTCACTGGTCGCCAATAGACAATTTCCGCTCGAGTCCCAGGGACGGGAGTGGTACTACAAGTTCGTCGAAGTCATGACGAATGCAGGTTGGGTCCCGACGCAGCGTTTCTATGATGACCTGAACATTTCCGGTAACACCGTGCGAATGGATAAGCTGGTGTTGGATATCCTGGCCTCCGTGGTGACGGGGGTTGCCCTCGGAGGCGCGACATCGGCGTTGCTGTTGAAAGTCGCTGAAAGTGCAATCACTGCATTGCAGAGGAAAGAAAAGGCGCTGACGCTTTATGAGCGAAACCTGTTGGAACATGGGGTCGGCGGAATGGCGGCCGGCACCTGTGTCGAGATCGAAGGTGAAGTCAGCATGTTACTGGGTACCGTACGCTTTACTCGGCGCAACAGTTCGACTCAGGTCTTGTTTGCCGATTGGAGTAGTCGTGACGTCAAGTTATATAAAGGTGAGTCGGTATTCAGGAAAGTTCCCGGTATTGTGGAGCAAACCAGAGGCATTATTATCAGTCGGCTGGGTAGCCATGCGGTGAGCAAAATCGAAGAGTACGAAATTTAAGCTTTATTTAAATAAGGCAGCCGGGCGACGGCTGTCTTATTTTCAGGGAAAATAAAAAAAATGGACAAGGAATATTCGGTTTTTGTTAACGCGGCGGCGGTTGTTTTAGTTCCCTCTTCTGCGGGGCAAACGGGAGCTGACGACCTAATGAATTCGCTCTTGCTCGCGCAATTGGTTGCTAACAAGAGTCTGCAGCGCTTGCCGATCGCTGATTGGTACGGCGCTTACATGGATGTCTTGAACGTCGCCTGGGTCTCGGGTACCAAACGGCGAAAAGACCTGTGGCCAAAAAAGGAAGACTCCAACTCGCCACTCAAGTGGGTTGCAGCCTTTCCCCTGGACGATCGGCCGGATCAACAACAGCAAATCATGGCGGTATTGGCGCGGGTCGCAGCGTAATCTGGCACTCTGCCAGCGATGTGAATCCTGCGCAAGCACGCGCATAAACAAAGTGAAGCTGACCCGACGCTGTCCCCACCATCGCCCAACCCCGTGCGCTTGCTGGTGATTGTGGCGCAAAGTGCTGTTTCGATAACCGGTCTCTGCCTGCAATTCAACACAGGAAAAGTGATCGATGCCAACCCTTGGGGACAATGCTTTGATGCCGGGGACATCGACGGTGCTGTATCGGTGCGTTATTTCCGGATGCAACTGAGCGAAACACTGTTTGCGCCGGCTCGTGAGGTTATCGCCCGTAAGGTTGGGGCGGTCGTGGCTGACAATGTCGTGGATATCTCCGAGGTGATCCACGATGCGGTGGCGCCTCCTGTCGAGGAGGTCGGCCGATGACGGGGTTCGCTCCATCCGCAGGGGTTGTTGGCGGCAGTATTGTTTCGTTCGCGGCAGGTCTGCCCGCTTCCCAGAGAGAAGACGTGTATTTGAGTACGTTTTTCGCGCAACGGGCCACCAGGGCTGCCTACGATGCTGGGTTATCCGGGAATTGGTTCGACTACTACTGCAACCAACTCAAATACCTGGGGTGGGACGTACCCCGTCCGCAGGCGTTACCGGCCATTGAGGGCCAGCCGATGGGGGCGGGGGCGGCGCAACAGATCGAGGCCCGTTTTGGCGAAGCATTTCATGCGCCGGCCAGTGGTGCGTTAACGGCGCTCAGGCACAATCCGGAAGCGCTTGGGCTGTTCGAATCAACCACCTTGTCGCGCGATACGGGTATTTTCCAGATGATTCCTTGTGTGCCCAAAGGCGCTCATCGAATTGAAATGGGCGTCTATCACTGCCAGTTCCAGCTGCGCCGACAGGTGTCTCGGTTCTTGTTCATCGAGCGAGGCGACTGGGTGCGCAACAGCGTGGAGCAAATGACCTTCATCACCTTCAATACGCTGTACTACGCCACTTTCAGAGACAAGGTAAAACGCTCGGTGATGTCTCAAGCGTCCACCTACCTCAGCGCCCTGGAGCTTTGAACAAGGCTTACTTGCAGGCTTGGGTCGGGTTCAATAAGTCGATGCGGTCGGTTTTTGCTGATCGCGCTGGGCTACCCAGTGTTCGATCAGCTCGCGCAGTTGTGACAGCTCCACAGGCTTGGCCATGTGCCCGTCCATCCCGGCCTGGCGGGCGCGCTCCTTGTGCTCGGCCAGGATGTGCGCCGTGAGCGCCACCACCGGCGTGCGGGTGCGTTGGTTACCCATTTCCCAGGCACGCAATTGCTGGGTAGCGGAAAAACCGTCGAGGATCGGCATTTCGCAGTCCATCAGGACCAGGTCGTAGCGCTGCTCCTTCATGGCCTTGAGGGCTTCCTCACCGTTGCTGGCGGTATCGGGTTGCAGGTTGAGCTTGCCGAGCATGCCGCGGATGACCTTGGTGGAGATGCTGTTGTCCTCGGCCACCAGGATGCGGAAGTCGCTCGGCACTTTCACCGGGATGGGCGGGCCTGCATTCACTTGTAGGTTCGTCGCCTGGCCCCGGTTGCGCTGGTTCAGCTCGTCCGCCAGGGTGGTCTTGAGGGTATAGCCGGCCACCGGTTTGGCGAGGATGCGCTTGACCCCGCTGTTGCGCGCCACGATCTTGCTCGGCGCGTTGCTGATACCGGTGAGCATGATCAACAGGATGTCGTGGTTCAGGCTCGGGTCTTCCTTGATCTTGGCCGCCAGTTGCATGCCGGTCATGCCCGGCATGTTCTGGTCCAGCAGCACCACGTCAAAATAGTCCCGCAGGTGCGCCTTGGTGCGCAGCAGTGCCAGGGCTTCCTTGCCCGAGGGCACCGCGCTGACGTTCAGGCCCCAGGCGCTGCATTGCTGCACCAGTACTTTGCGGCAGGTGTCGTTGTCGTCGACGATCAACACCCGCGCCCCTTGCAGCGGGCCATCGAGATCGGAAGTCGGGTGTTCGAGGCGATCCGGGTCCAGCGGCAAGGTCAGCCACAGGGTACTGCCCTGGTTGCTGCCGCTTTTGATGCCGAATTCCCCGTGCATCAGGATGATTAGCTGGCGGGCGATGACCAGGCCCAGGTTGCCGCCCAGGCGTGTGGCCGAGAGGAAGTTCTTGCTGTGCAGCTCGGCGTGCATCAGCGTGTCGCGCTCCTCTGCGTCCATCGGCGTCCCGCTGTCCTGCACGGCGATGCGCAGGCGGGGCTGATGGCTGCGCTCGTCGAGGGCGACGACGATCAGCACTTCGCCTTCGTCGGTCTTCTTCAGGGCATTTTCCAGCAGGCTCAGCAACGCCTGGCGCAGCCGCGTAGGGTCGCCGCTGATCACGCGTGGTACCTGGGGCTGGATGAAACTGATCAGCTCGACGTTCTGCTGTTCAGCCTTGGCGCGGAAGATGCTCAGGCAATCCTCGATCAGGGCATTGAGGTCGAACTGCACATCGTCCAGTTCGATCTGCCCGGATTCGAGCCGGGAAATGTCGAGGATCTCGTTGATCAGGGGCAGCAGTTCATTGCCGGCGCTATGGATCGTCTGCACGTAGTCGCGCTGCTTGACCGACAGCGGCGTGCCCAGCAGCAACTCGGTCATGCCCAGAACGCCGTTCATCGGGGTGCGGATCTCGTGGCTGATCTTCGCCAGGAATTCGGCCTTGGCATTGATTTCGGCATTGCTCGCCGCCAGGTCGCGGCTGAGGCTGAAACGGCTTTCGTTGATCGAGCGCTGGCGTTCGCCCAGGGCGACACTCATCAACAGGCCACTGATGCAGATGAAGACCAGCAGGGTGATGATCAAGCCCTGGGGAGGGACTTCCGTAAGCCCTTGCAGTGCCGGAAGGATGATCAGCGTGCCCAGGTTGAAGACCACCATGGCCGCGACGAACAGCCGGGCCGGACGGTAGCCCTTTTGCCAGTGCCAGGCGCTGACGAACAGCATGCTCAGGCCGGCCAGGGCCACCAGGGCATAGGTCATGATATTGAGTGGCAGCGTGTTGACGAACAACAGCAGCAGGCTGCACAGCATGACGAACACGATGTCCCCCAGCAGCAGCCGGTTCAACGGGTGCGGCCCCAAGGGCGCGAAGAAGCGGTAGGCGAACATCAGGCCGCAAGGCGCCGTCAGCAGTAGCGCCAGGTAGGCCCCGGGCGTCTGCACCGCCGGCCAGTCGGGCAGCCAGGGGCCGGCCAGGTTCAGCAGCAGCACCAGGCTGAGCATCAGCAGCCCTTCACAGGCGGCCAGCCACAGGCAACTGCGTGAGCGGGTGTAGGCGTAGCGGGTAAGGTTGTGCAGGATCAGCATGGCGATGCAGCCGAACAGCAACCCATAAATCAGCGTCTGGTTCTGATCGGCCGCCGCTGTGACGGCCGATTGCAACGTGACGTAGGGGCGCAGTTCGTGGCGCGAGGCCAGTCGCAGGTAGACATCCAAGGATTTATCGCTGCGCGGCAGGGGCAGCATGAAGTCGCTGCTGGGCACCGCCGGTTCGGTATGCGGAGTGGCATTACCACTGACCTGTTGCTCGACCAGGGCGTCGCCGTCCAGCACGTAGAGGTTCAGGCGTGACAGGTCGGGTGCGAAGATGCGCAGGATCTGTTCGTGCCTGTCCGGGGCCAGGCGGAAACGCAGCCACAATGCACCACCGGGCTCGGCGGCCTTGAGGCGGTCCAGATCGATGGGGCTGAATTGATTGGTGTAGCGGGCAGAGCGTATATCGCTCAGCGTCAGGTCGCCCTGTTCGTCAAGCAATACCGCCCAGCCACTGCCTGGCGCGGCCTGGGCCGGGAGCATGCAGAGCAGCGTCAGCAGGGTGACGGTAAAGCCTATGGCAATCCTGAGCCAGCGCACGGCGAAATCCCTTCGTAGGTTGATGCCAGAATATAACTATGCGCGGCGCCGGAACAGTCAGGCAAGGGCCGCAGACCCTTGCCTGGCTGAATGGCTGGGTTATTCCAGATTTTCGCCACGCTCACGGGCAATGGCACGGTAGCCAATGTCCTTGCGGTAGAAACAACCTTCCCAGTCAATCTCGGCGGCAAGCTTGTAGGCCTGCTGCTGAGCTGCGTCGACACTAGCGCCCAAGGCGGTGGCGCAAAGCACACGACCGCCGGCCGTGATCACTTGCCCATCCTTCAATGCCGTGCCTGCATGGAACACCTTGCCTTCCAGCCGGGCCGCAGCGTCCAGGCCCTGGATCGCGCTGCCCTTGGCGTAGTCGCCCGGGTAACCGCCAGCGGCCAATACGACGCCGACGCTTGGGCGCGGATCCCATTGGGCTTCGACCTTGTCCAGGGCCTGGGCCAGTGCGGCCTCGACCAGCAGGACCAGGCTCGATTGCAGGCGCAGCATCACCGGCTGGGTCTCAGGATCGCCGAAACGGCAGTTGAATTCGATGACTTTTGGGTTACCAGCCTTGTCGATCATCAGGCCAGCGTAGAGGAAACCGGTGTAGACGTTGCCTTCGTCGGCCATGCCACGCACGGTTGGCCAGATTACCTGGTCCATGACGCGCTGGTGCACTTGGGCGGTCACCACCGGGGCCGGGGAGTAGGCGCCCATGCCGCCAGTGTTCGGGCCGCTGTCGCCATCGCCGACACGCTTGTGGTCTTGGCTGGTGGCCATCGGCAGGACGTTCTTGCCATCGACCATGACGATGAAGCTGGCTTCCTCGCCGTCGAGGAACTCTTCGATGACCACGCGGGAGCCGGCGTCACCGAAGGCATTGCCCGCGAGCATGTCGCGCACGGCGTCCTCGGCCTCGGCCAGGGTCATGGCGACGATCACACCCTTACCAGCGGCCAGGCCGTCGGCCTTGATCACGATCGGCGCGCCTTTCTCGCGCAGGTACGCCAGGGCCGGTTCGATTTCGGTGAAATTCTGGTAGTCGGCGGTCGGGATCTTGTGACGCGCCAGGAAATCCTTGGTGAACGCTTTCGAGCCTTCCAGCTGCGCGGCACCAGCGGTTGGACCAAAGCAGTCCAGGCCACGGGAGCGGAACAGATCGACCACGCCGGCGACCAGCGGCACTTCCGGACCGACGCGGGTCAGCGAGACGTTCTTCTCGGCGAATTCGGCCAGTTGTTCCAAGGCCAGCACGTCGATGGCGACGTTTTCGCACTTGGCTTCGATGGCGGTGCCGGCGTTGCCTGGCGCCACGAAGACCTTCTGTACACGGGGATCCTGGGCCACTTTCCAGGCCAGGGCGTGTTCGCGGCCACCGCTGCCAATGATCAAAACATTCATTTCAAAAACCTCGGATGACGCTAGTTCTGGATGCAGCGCTAAAGCTGCCTTTCTGTGGGAGCGAGCTTGCTCGCGATGGCGGTGTGTCAGCGGACTTCAATGCTGACTGAATCGACGCTATCGCGAGCAAGCTCGCTCCCACAGTGGGTCGGTGGATCAGTGACGGAAGTGGCGCATGCCCGTAAAGACCATCGCGATGCCAGCCTCGTCGGCGGCCGCAATCACTTCATTGTCACGCATCGAACCACCCGGCTGGATCACCGCAGTAATACCGACCTTGGCCGCGTTGTCGATGCCGTCGCGGAACGGGAAGAACGCATCGGAGGCCATGACCGCGCCCTGTACTTGCAAGCCGGCGTGCTCAGCCTTGATGGCGGCGATGCGGGCCGAGTTCACGCGGCTCATCTGGCCGGCGCCGACACCGATGGTCTGGCGGTTCTTGGCGTAGACGATGGCGTTGGACTTGACGTACTTGGCGACTTTCCAGGCGAAGATCAGGTCGTTGATTTCCTGTTCGCTCGGGGCACGCTGGGTCACGACCTTGAGGTCTTCGCTGCCGATCATGCCGATGTCGCGGCTCTGGACCAGCAGGCCGCCGTTGACGCGTTTGTAGTCCCAGGCCGGCGCACGGTCGGCCGACCATTGGCCGCAGGCCAGCAGGCGCACGTTGGCCTTGGCGGCGACAATGGCGCGAGCTTCTTCGCTGACGGAAGGGGCGATGATCACTTCGACGAACTGGCGCTCGACGATGGCCTTGGCAGTCTCGGCGTCCAGTTCACGGTTGAAGGCGATGATGCCGCCGAAGGCCGACTCGGTGTCGGTGGCGTAGGCCAGTTCGTAGGCCTGGCGGATACCGCCCTCGGCGTCCGGGCTCACGGCCACGCCGCACGGGTTGGCATGCTTGACGATCACGCAGGCCGGCTTGACGAAGCTCTTCACGCATTCCAGCGCGGCGTCGGTGTCGGCCACGTTGTTGAACGACAGTTCCTTGCCTTGCAGCTGCGTGGCGGTGGCAATGCCGACTTCGGCGGGCTTGGCTTCCACGTAGAACGCCGCGCTCTGGTGCGGGTTCTCGCCGTAGCGCATTTCCTGGGCCTTGACGAACTGGGTGTTGAAGGTGCGCGGGAATTCGCTGCGGCCTTCCGTGCCCAGGGTTTCGGCAGCCTGGTTCACGGTGCCCATGTAGTTGGCGATCATGCCGTCGTAGGCGGCGGTGTGTTCGAAGGCCTTGAGCATCAGGTCGAAACGCTGGGCGTAGGTCAGGCCACCGGCCTTGAGGTTTTCCAGCACGCTGGCATAGTCGCTGGCGTTGACTACGATGGCGACGTCCTTATGGTTCTTGGCCGCCGAGCGGACCATGGTCGGGCCGCCGATATCGATATTCTCGATGGCGGTCGGCAGGTCGCAGCCAGGCTTGTTGATGGTGGCTTCGAACGGGTAGAGGTTGACGGCTACCAGGTCGATTGGCTTGATGCCGTGTTCGTTCATGATGGCATCGTCGATGCCGCGACGGCCGAGGATCCCGCCGTGGATTTTGGGGTGCAGGGTCTTGACCCGACCGTCCATCATTTCTGCAAAACCGGTGTAGTCCGCGACTTCCACTGCGGCGACGCCGTTGTCCTGCAGCAGCTTGAAGGTTCCGCCGGTGGAGAGAATCTCGACGCCCAGCTGTTGCAGCTCGCGGGCGAATTCGAGGATCCCGGTCTTGTCGGAAACGCTGATCAAGGCGCGGCGGATCGGCAGGCGGGTGGTCTGGTCGGTCATTTCAATTTCCATCAAAAGCAAGGGAAGTCAGCAAAAAAGGCGACCGTTTTTGATGCGGGCGCCTTTCTGGTTCGATTGAATGCTTACAGCAGGTCGTACTGCTTGAGTTTCTTTCGCAGGGTGCCGCGGTTCAGGCCCAGCAGCTCACTGGCTTTGGTCTGGTTGCCCTTGACGTAGTTCATCACGCTTTCGAGCAGAGGCGCCTCGACTTCGGAAAGCACCAGGTTGTACACATCCGTGACGGCAGCGCCTTCAAGGTGGGCGAAATAATTGTGCAGCGCCTTCTCGACACTCCCGCGAAGGGTCTGGCCTTCTTCGCTGGGCGTATTGAGGTGCTGTTTCAAATTCACGTTGTCGCTCACGGGTGTTGTTCCACTCACTAAAGTCTCGGTCATCATCGTCATGCGGCCACCCCTTCGTCCCCTGTCAGGCTCTTGTAACGCTCAGCGAAGAACGCCTGAACGTCGGCGCATTGTGCTTGCGTACCATCCAAACGATTGAAACGGGCGCGAAACTCCCTGGCGCCCGGCAGGGTTGCGAGATACCAGCCCACATGCTTGCGAGCGATGCGTACGCCCATGACTTCTCCGTAGAAGGCATGTAGCGCGGCCAGATGCTCTAGCAGAATACGTTCCACTTCGGACAACTGCGGCGCAGCGAGCTTTTCGCCGGTGCGCAGGTAATGTTCGATCTCACGAAAAATCCATGGCCGCCCCTGGGCGGCCCGGCCGATCAACAGCCCATCGGCACCGGTCGCGTCCAGCACGTACCGGGCCTTCTCCGGCGAATCGATGTCGCCGTTGGCAAACACCGGAATCGACACCGCCTGCTTGATCGCGGCAATGGTGTCGTACTCGGCCTCGCCGGTGTACAGGTCGGCACGGGTGCGGCCATGCACCGCCAGCGCCGTGATACCCGCCTGTTCGGCGATCTTCGCCACCACCAGGCCATTCTTGTTTTCCCGGTCCCACCCGGTGCGGATCTTCAGGGTCACCGGCACATCGACTGCGGCGACGACTGCCTGCAGGATCTCGGTGACCAGCGCTTCATCCTTCAACAGCGCCGAGCCGGCGGCCTTGTTGCAGACCTTCTTCGCCGGGCAGCCCATGTTGATGTCGATGATCTGCGCCCCCAGCTCGACGTTCGCCCGGGCCGCCTCCGCCAGCATCTGTGCGTCGCCACCGGCGATCTGTACCGAGCGGGGCTCGGGATCGCCTTCGTGGATCATGCGCAGACGCGATTTGCGGGTGTTCCACAAACTCATGTCGCTGGTGACCATTTCCGAAACCACCAGGCCTGCGCCCAATCGTTTGCACAACTGACGAAAGGGCTGGTCGGTGACGCCCGCCATGGGGGCGAGAACCAGGCCGTTCTGCAATGTATATGGGCCGATGCGTACCGCCGACATAGGACTTCCCTGAAGTGGGGCCGGATCATGAGACTTCGAAAAAGGGTTGGCATGATACCCGCTCTCGATGACTGGTTAAAGATCGAATTGGATAAAATCTGAACAGCTAATTTGTTATCGCCAGCGGTTTGGTCTGGGCGGGGTCAGTCAGAAAGCTGCCGTCAATTGGCCGACCCTGGCCGGCTTCATTCGGGGGAATGGAAGCTCAGACTGTAGTTCACCGCCTTGGGGCCCGGATCCAGGATATCCAATGCGATGTGGATGGGCGTCTGCGGCGGCATTTCGCCGCGGCCCTCGAGGTCGCCGCCCAGGTACTCCCCGGGCTTGAAGCGACGGCTGGCGATCAGGTGCCCGTTGAGGTCGGCAAAGCGCAGTTCCAGCAACGGAAAAGGTTGGGAGAAGGGCGCACGGTTGTAGATGATCGCGTCCACTATCAGGGCGCCGCTGAATTCCGGATGGCTGCGCACCACCAGGTTGCTGCTCTTGATCTTGGCGATGTCGACCTTGGACGGTACGTCGCAGCCGATGGTCGGGCAGATTTGCAGGAACCACGGCCGGTACTGGTCTTGGCGGGCCAGCTCTTCGAAATGGTAGGCAATGTACTGGCCACCCAGGGCTGCGGCGGCGAGCAGGATCAGCAGAATCCACAACAGGCGTCGGCCCCAGGGCGAACGACGTTTGCGCCAATCCAGTTGCAGCGGGTCGTCGTCCAGGTCGTGGAGGGCTTCGGCGCGTATGCCCGGCTCCTGGCGCTCCCGTGACTTGCGCAGTGGCAGCGGTGGCTCGGGTTCGTCGTCGTGGTCGTCGGTAGCGGACAGGCGCTCAAGGCGTTCTTCGGGCTCGTCGTCCGGTGCGAGGCGGAGTGGGGCGACTGGTTCGTCGTCCGGTTCCAATGGTTCGAGGGCCAGGGACAGGGACGGTTCGGTACGCGGCGGCCGCGCCGGTTCGTGGGGTTCGAACGGTTCGAAGGGCGTATCGAGGACGGTTTCGACGGGTTCGTCCGAGGTTTCGCTGTACAGGCTGTCGGGCCAGGCTTGTTGTTCGCCGGAACGCGAATCGCGTTGCGCGCTCAGGTTGTCTTCCCGACGCCGACCGGCACTGCCTGGGGCGCGATTGTCACGTCGCTCCAGGCGCGCCAGTTCCTTGTCCAGGTCATCCAGGTCCAGCTCGGCGGCGCTCCATTGTTTCTGGCTGATAGCCCGGGGTGGGGCTTCGGCGGCAGGCTTGGCGGGCGGCGCGACGGCGGGCGCGACTGGCTTGCCCGTGCGTTGTTCCAGCAGCTGTCGTGCGGCATTGAACACTTGCAGGCACGAGCCGCAACGAACCACCCCGCGGGCCACGCTCAATTGAGCATGGCTGACGCGAAAACGGGTGTGGCAATGCGGGCACAGGGTGACGAAGCTGTCAGTCATGCGGCAATCCGGTGGATACAGGCGCTCATTCTAGCGCCGACGTCCGGTGATGCGCACCCAGCCATCGCGATTGGCGATCGGGTCCAGGTCAAAGTCCGCGGCATAAGCGGCGGCGACTTCTTCGCCCTGTTCGGCTAGGATGCCCGACAGCGCCAGGCGCCCACCCGGCTTGACCAGGCTCGACAGTTGCGGCGCCAGGGAAACCAGCGGGCCGGCGAGGATATTGGCCACCAGCACGTCGGCCTGGACCTGTGGCAAGTCCTGCGGCAAGTACAGCGGGAACAAGGCTTCGGCGATGTTGTTGCGACCGGCGTTGTCGCGGGAGGCTTCCAGGGCCTGGACGTCGATGTCGGTGCCGACCGCTTCCTTGGCGCCCAGCAGGAGCGAGGCAATCGCCAGGATCCCTGAGCCACAGCCGAAGTCGAGTACGTTGCAACCCTTCAGATCCTGGCCGTCGAGCCATTCCAGGCACAGCGCGGTGGTCGGGTGGGTGCCGGTGCCGAACGCCAGGCCCGGGTCCAGCAACAGGTTGACCGCCTCGGGCTCCGGCGCGGCATGCCAGCTCGGGACGATCCACAGGCGCTGGCCGAAACGCATCGGCTGGAAATTGTCCATCCAGCTGCGTTCCCAGTCCTGGTCCTCGATCACTTCGCTGTGATGCTCGGGCAGCGGGCCGCCGGTCAGCAGTTCCAGATGGGCAAGCACACTGGCCGCCTCGGTGCCGCCTTCGAACAGGGCCAGCAGGTGGGGGTGGGACCACAGCGGCGTGGTGTTGAGCTCCGGCTCGAAGATCGGCTGGTCTTCGGCGTCCATGAAGGTTACCGATACCGCGCCTACTTCAAGAAACGCGTCTTCATAGGTTTCGGCTTGTTCCGGGCTGATGGCCAGGCGTACTTGCAGCCAAGGCATGGCGGGCACCTTTGAAAAATGATGATTGCAGCCTAGCGGCCAGCGAAGCGCGCAAGTTTACGCGAGCGCAAAGCTTTTGTGGGAGCGAGCTTGCTCGCGAAAGCGGTCTGTCAGTCACATTGATGTCAGCGGATACATCGCTTTCGCGAGCAAGCTCGCTCCCACAGGGTTTGCGAAACCTGCAGACACGACAAAGCCGCCCGAAGGCGGCTTTGTCTGGTGCGGGCTGAAGCTTAGTGCTTTTCGCCTGCCAGCTTGTGCTCGAGGTAGTGAATGTTCACGCCCCCTTTGCAGAAGCCTTCATCACGAACCAGATCACGGTGCAGCGGGATGTTGGTCTTGATCCCGTCCACCACGATTTCGTCCAGCGCATTGCGCATGCGCGCCATGGCTTCGTCACGGGTCGCCCCGTAAGTGATCAGCTTGCCGATCAGCGAATCGTAGTTCGGCGGAACGGCATAACCGCTGTACAGGTGCGAATCGACGCGAACGCCGTTGCCGCCCGGGGCATGGAAATGCTTGACCGTGCCAGGGCTTGGCATGAAGGTCTTCGGGTCTTCGGCGTTGATCCGGCATTCCAGCGCGTGACCGCGGATGACCACGTCATCCTGGGTGAACGACAGCTTGTTGCCGGCGGCGATGCTGAGCATCTCCTTGACGATGTCGATACCGGTGACCATTTCCGAAACCGGGTGCTCCACCTGAACACGGGTGTTCATTTCGATGAAGTAGAAACGACCGTTTTCGTAGAGGAACTCGAAGGTACCGGCGCCGCGATAGCCGATGTCGATACAGGCCTTGACGCAACGTGCCAGGACTTCCTGGCGAGCCTGCTCGTCGATGCCTGGAGCCGGCGCTTCTTCGAGGACCTTCTGGTGACGACGTTGCAGCGAGCAATCGCGGTCGCCCAGATGGATGGCTTGGCCCTGGCCGTCGGACAGTACCTGGACTTCGACGTGACGTGGGTTGGTCAGGAATATTTCCAGGTAGACCATCGGGTTGCCGAACGCCGCGCCAGCTTCGGAGCGGGTCAGTTTCGCCGAGGAAATCAGGTCTTCTTCCTTGTGTACCACGCGCATGCCGCGACCACCGCCGCCGCCAGCGGCCTTGATGATCACCGGATAACCCACTTCGCGACCGATGCGCAAAGCGGTTTCTTCGTCTTCAGGCAGCGGGCCGTCGGAACCCGGAACGGTCGGCACGCCGGCGGCAATCATGGCGTGCTTGGCCGACACCTTGTCGCCCATCAGGCGGATGGTGTCGGCTTTCGGACCGATGAAGGCAAAACCGGAGTTTTCCACCTGTTCGGCGAAGTCGGCGTTTTCCGCCAGGAAACCGTAGCCCGGGTGAATGGCGGTGGCGCCGGTCACTTCGGCAGCGGCGATGATCGCCGGGATGTGCAGGTAGGAGTGCGCAGCCGACGCCGGACCGATGCAGACGGATTCGTCCGCCAGGCCCAGGTGCATCAGTTCTTTGTCGGCCTTGGAGTAAACGGCGACGGTCTTGATGCCCATCTCTTTGCAGGCACGCAGAATCCGCAGGGCGATCTCACCGCGGTTAGCGATCAGGACTTTTTCCAACTTCGCAGTCATCAAAGGCTCCCCGCGGTTCAAACGATGGTGAACAGCGGTTGGTCGTACTCAACCGGCTGGCCGTCTTCGACGAGGATGGATTCGATCACACCGCTGGTTTCAGCTTCGATGTGGTTCATCATCTTCATGGCTTCGACGATGCACAGGGTGTCGCCTTTCTTCACGGTCTGGCCGACTTCAACGAAGGACGGCGAGGATGGCGAAGACTTGCGATAGAACGTGCCCACCATTGGCGAACGGGCAACAGTGCCGTTCAGCGTTGGTGCCGCCGGTGCGGCGGGTGCTGCGGCGGCAACCGGGGCTGCTGCTGGAGCAGGCGCGGCGGCCGGAGCCTGCATCGGCGCCGGTGCATAGAACTGCTGGGCCGGGGTCTTGCTGTGACGGCTGATGCGTACGGACTCTTCGCCTTCCTTGATCTCAAGCTCGTCGATGCCGGACTCTTCCAGCAATTCGATCAATTTCTTAACTTTACGGATATCCATGAATCATCAACTCCCAAGGGTCGGTCAGGGGCGTTTAACGCTTGTTGTTCAAGCTGTCGCCTGTCTTTCAAGCTGCTCTAGGGCGGCCTCCAGGGCCAGTCGGTAACCGCTGGCGCCAAGGCCGCAGATCACTCCCACTGCTACATCGGAGAAGTAGGAGTGATGGCGGAAAGGTTCGCGTTTGTGCACGTTGGACAAATGCACTTCGATGAATGGGATGCTCACCGCCAGCAGCGCGTCACGTAATGCGACACTTGTGTGTGTAAAAGCTGCTGGATTGATCAAAATGAAGTCCACGCCTTCGCCACGCGCGGCATGGATACGGTCGATCAATTCATATTCGGCGTTGCTTTGCAGATAGAGCAAATGATGGCCGGCGTTGCGGGCCCGCTGTTCCAGGTCCTGGTTGATCTGGGCCAGGGTCACGGCGCCGTAGACGCCCGGTTCACGGGTGCCCAGCAGGTTCAGGTTGGGTCCGTGCAGGACCAATAGGGTCGCCATCTGCTGTTCCTTGTTATCTGTGAGCAGGTATCAGAACCCGGCGACTATGCCGCAAAGCCTTAATGACTGTCCAGTTCTCGGCAATAGCCAGCACGATGACCGATGTTTGCGCGAAATTTATGACCCAGTCCCGTGATCCGGTCATACGGTTGGAAACCGAACCCCTGTGGGAGCGAGCTTGCTCGCGATGACGGCTGCACAGCCAACACCAATGCAAGCTGACCCACCGATATCGCGAGCAAGCTCGCTCCCACAGGCGATGGCGGTTGACGTGAGTGTTCACTTTCTCTTGGAATCGACCCGGTGGCGAGGGAGCTTGCTCCCGTTGGGCTGCGCAGCAGCCCCAAGACCATCCAACACGGTGTGTCGGAAAAAACCAGTAGGCAGGTTCTACGACTGCTGCGCAGCCGAGCGGGAGCAAGCTCCCTCGCCACAGTGAGTCATACCGTTTCTAGGTGCTAAACCCGAAACGCCTGGACTGCGGTGTGCAATTGCCCGCCCAGCACCAAGAGATGGTCGCCTTGCTCCCGGCCCTGGCCGATGCGCAGCAGGTTGTCCCCGCCCAGTTGGTGGATCCGCTCGCTGTGGTCGCGGATTTCGCTGACGGCGCCGCTTTGTTGGGCGGTGACGTCGGCGATGCGGACCGCCGTATCGGCGATGGTCTGGATGGCGCCGACGATTTCATCCAGTGCACCGTCGGCCGCTTGCGCCTGGCTGGCGGTGGCTTCGGCGTGGTCGACCTGGGCGCGCATGCCGTCCACCGATTGGCGCGCGGCCAGTTGCAGACGGGCGATCAAGGTCTGGATTTCGGCGGTGGCGCCGGCCGTGCGTTGGGCCAGGGAGCGGACTTCCTCGGCCACCACCGCAAAGCCCCGGCCCATTTCCCCGGCACTGGCTGCTTCGATGGCGGCGTTGAGGGCCAGCAGGTTGGTCTGGTCGGCAATCGAGCGAATCACCGTCAGCACGCCACCGATGGTGGCCGATTCCTCGGCCAGTTGTTCGATCATCTGCGCGTTGCCTTGCACTTCCCCCACCAGCGCATGCAGGCCCGGGAGGCTCAGGCCGATGACTTTCTGCCCTTGCTCCACCGCTTGCCCGGCGCTACGGCTGGCGTCTGCGGCCTGGCTGGCGTCGCCGGCGACTTGCTGGATCGTCGCTTCCAGTTCGCTGAGGGAATCACGGATCAGCGCCGTGTCGCCGGCCTGGTGCTCGGCCCCGCTGTGCAGTTCGCCGCTCAGCTCGGCCAGGGCCCGGCTGCTGCCCGCGACCTGTTCGGCGTTCACCCGAATGGTGCCCACCAGGTCCACCAGATAAGCGCGCAGGCGATTGAGCGAAGCCTCGATGTCTTGCATTTCGCGGTTGCTGGCGCCCACGTGGATGCCCAGGCTGAAGTCCCCTTCGGCCCAGGTCGACAGGGCCGGAGCCAGATGCGTCAAGGTGCGGGCCAGGCGTCGCTGCAAGGTGTCGATCAACAGTGCGATCAGCAGGATCAGGCCGATCATCACCCCCTGAATCAAGCGTACCTCTCCCTGGATCTGTCCATGCTGGGCCCGTACCGCCGGCTCCAGGGTATCGATCGCCGTTTGCACGTCGGCGATTTTCAGGTGCGTGGCGCTGCTTAGTTCGGTGCGTTTCTGGATCAATTCACGGGTGCGGGTCAATTCCGCCGGATAACGGCCGAGCAGGCTGTTGAGTTCGCGCTTGAGGGCGATGCCAGCGTCTTCGGCGGCGGTTTTTTCCTGGGTCTCCAGGCCCATCAACGCGGCGAAATCGTCGCTGCCCGAATCGCTGCTGGCGGTGACACCCAGCAGCGGCAGGCTGTCGAGGCGTTCGGCTTCGACACGGATGCTCGCCAGTTCCCGTTCGACATCGGTGGCCAGTTCGCTGCGGCCGCTGCTGACCAGTTTGTCCCGCGTGAGGGACAACCGGCCCAGGTGCTGCGACGCGGCGAACAAGGGAGGCAAGTAGGCCGGGGCACCGTTGGCGTATTGGGCCAGTTGATCGAGGCTGGCGCTCAGTTCGCGCTCGGCCTGCAGCAGCAACGCCTGGGGATCGCCGGCCAGTTTGCCGGCGGCCAGCAAATCGGTCTTGCTGAAGCTATCGAGGTTCGACAGGCTCGGACGCAGGGTCTTGCCCAGTTCGGGGGGAAACTCATCAAGGTCGGTGTGCAGGGTTTCCACGGCGGGGGTGGCCGCGCTCAGGCGCAAGGCAGCGCCGCTGGCCAGGTAGTCCTCGATGTTGCGCGCCACTTCGCCCTGGAACTGCCGCGACAGGCCCAGATAGCGCTCCATCAGCAAGTAGGGCCGTTCCAGGGCGATCTGCGACCACCATAGGGTGGCCCCGAGGCCCAGGCAAACGGCAACTAAAAGAAGGGTGTTGAGATTGGTCAGCAGCTTCAGGCGCATCAAGGGTCTACCGGGGGCAGAATCGTAAGTGCCTGAATTTATTGCGCTTGAGTTACAGGTTTATGACTGAATCAGTCGATTCCGATGAAAAAGTGGCACTTTGCTTTGATTGACGGGCGCTCTGTACCCGGTTGCGTCCGGCGTGCTTGGCGCGATACAGCGCTTCGTCCGCCTGGCTGGCCATCATCAGGCTGTCGGAGTCATCGCTCATTTCCACCACGCCAGCACTGAAGGTGCACCACAAATCATGGGGCTGGGCCGGGTAATGGATTTCGGCAAAGCGCTGGCGAATCTCATCCAACACCTTGCAGGCAGCATCGATGTCGGTGTCGGGCATGACAATGGCGAACTCTTCGCCGCCGTAACGGCCGATGAAGTCGGTCTTGCGCAGGCGTTGCTTGAGAAACAGCGCCAGGCTCTTGATCACCCGGTCGCCCATAGGGTGGCCGTGGCTGTCATTGACCCGTTTGAAATGGTCGATATCGAGCATGGCGAAGCTCAGGGGCTTGCCTTCGCGACGGGCGCGGAAGCTGCAATCTTCGAGCAGTTGCAGGATGTGGGTGTGGTTGTACAGGCCGGTGAGGCTGTCGCGCACCATCCGCGCCTTGAGGTTGCGCGCCCGGGCCGCACGGTTGCGTACGGTGGTGATCAGGTGCCGAGGCTTGATCGGCTTGGTCAGGAAGTCGTCGCCACCTTCGCTCATGGCGTCGAGCTGCTTGTCCAGGTCGTCTTCGGCGGACAGGTAGATGATCGGCACGCTGACGTAGCGGTCATTGTGGCGGATCACCTTGGCCAGTTCCGTGCCGGTGCAGGCGGGCATGTACATATCGAGGATGATCAGGTCGGGCTGGAAATCCGCCAGCTCGGCCATGGCCTGGATCGGTTCGATCAGAGTGCGGGTGATGATGCCGGCGCTGTTGAGCAGGCGCTCGGTGTGCAAGGCCTGGGCACGGGAGTCATCGATGATCAGCACTTTGTAGGGATCGTATTGGGCGACGCAGGTCAGCACCTCGATCTTTTCCAGCAGGCTCGAGGCTTCGAGGGTGCCGGTGAGGAATTCCTGCCCGCCGGCGCGTACCGCGGCCAGGCGTGTCGGCGTGTCGGTTTCCAACAAACTGAAGAACAACAGCGGCAACGGTTGTTCCAGGCCTTCCTGGGCTTCGGCGGCCAGTTTCAAGCCAGTGCCGGGGCCGCTGAAGTCCACATCCATGACAATTGCCGCCGGCAGGCGCTCGACCATCGAGGCCCGGAACGCCGCGACACTGTCCAGCGCTTGGGCGCTGAGGCCGAAGAATTCCAATTGCTTGGCCAGGCGCTCGGCGCGGTCATGGTCCTGCAGCATCACGTAGACGGGTTTGCGCAGCGGTGGCAGGAAGGTTTGTTCGAGCTGGTCGCCGTGGCGCAGGCCGGTGCGCGACAAACGCTGCATCAGGCGGTTGATTTCGGTGATCAGGTGGCTGCTCAGGCGCCCGCGATTGGCATCCACCGCTTGCAGCGATTGGCTGATGCCTTGGGCCAGTTGGGAGTGCTCGGGCTGTTCGAAGCGCTCGGCAAAGCGCAGCAGGCGCAGATTGGCTTCGCTGAGTTCCGAGAGGTCGGTGCTTGACCATTCGCTGCGTTGCAGGCGCTGCCAAATCTCCAGGATCTGACGAGCCTGATGAATTACCCGCTGGGCAAAGTGGTGCTTGAGGCGCTCACGGATGGGGTCTTCTGGCTCGGTCATATCCTGACTACTAGTTAGGGTGCATGCTGAGATCGACTGGTGGCTCTATGCTAGCACCTCTTTTCCCTCGCATGAGTGTCGTACGTCAATATTCTGTCCAGTCGCGAAATTCAGTTTGTGACTGGACAGTCTCGTAGGCCGATGGCAACGCTTCCTTTATAGTGCTGTTCGATTGCCCTGTCGCGCCCGGCATGATTGGCGCCGCATTATCGCGTTTCAAATCAGGCACGATGGCGTAGGGTTGTGGTCGAACCGAGAACTCAAGTGATTGAAGGAACATCGCCATGCTGGACTGGAAAAACCGCGCGGGCAGCGCGCCTGAACGCGCCGCCGAGCCGAAATCGGCCACCCGCAGCTACCTGGGTGGGCTTTTTTTCAGCCGCGCACTGGCCACGCTGATCGCCCTCTACCTGCTGGTGACCATTGCCGTCGGCTGGTACTGGAGCCAGGAGCCCGCGTTGTTCCCCGTGCAGCAGAACGCCCAGGCCGCGGCCGAGAAGGACGGTCGGCAGATGGTGGTGGGCTACACCACGGTCGAGACCCTCAAGACCGTGGCCGGGACCTTGCTGACCAAGCAGGGTGGCTACATCTCCAACGACCGCTTCCCGCCGGGCCTGTGGATGGACAACATGCCGAGCTGGGAATACGGCGTGCTGGTGCAGGTCCGCGACCTGAGCCGCGCCCTGCGCAAGGACTTCGCCCGCTCCCAGTCCCAGTCCGCCGAGGACGCCGACCTGGCCAAGGCCGAGCCGCGCTTCAACTTCGACAACCGCAGTTGGGTGCTGCCCTCCAGCGAATCCGAATACCAGGAAGGCATCAACTCCCTGAGCCGCTATCAGGCGCGGCTGTCTGACCCGAACCAGAAAAGCGCGCTGTTCTACGCGCGCGCCGACAACTTGAATAACTGGCTGGGCGACGTCGGCACGCGCCTGGGTTCGTTGTCCCAGCGCCTGTCTGCCAGCGTTGGCCGGGTCAAGCTCAACACCTCGCTGAAAACCGAAGTCCCGGCCCCGGGCCAGGTGCCGCAGGTGGACGAAGAGGTGGTCGAGACCCCATGGCTGCAGATCGACAACGTGTTCTATGAAGCCCGCGGCCAGGCCTGGGCGCTGTCGCACCTGCTGCGTGCCATCGAAGTGGACTTCGCCGATGTGCTGGCGAAAAAGAACGCCACGGTCAGCGTGCGGCAGATCATCCGTGAACTGGAGGCGTCCCAGGAACCGGTCTGGAGCCCGATGATCCTCAACGGCAGTGGCTTCGGTGTGTTGGCGAACCACTCGCTGGTCATGGCCAACTACATTTCCCGGGCCAACGCAGCGGTCATCGACTTGCGGCAACTGCTGAACCAGGGTTGATCCATGAGCGAAAGCCCCCGGGAGGTCGCTCACCGAGTGGCCTCGGATGCCGAGTTGATCGCGTGGGTCGACGAGCACGACAACCTGCTCGGCAGCCTGGTGCGTTCAGAGTTGCGCGAACGCGGCCTGATCGGACGTGGCACCTACATCATGCTCTTCAACTCGGCCGGTGAACTGTGTGTTCACCGGCGCACCCTGAGCAAGGCCATCTACCCGGGGTTCTGGGACGTGGCGGCGGGCGGCATGGTTCAGGCCGACGAGACCTACGCCGAATCGGCCGCCCGTGAGCTGGCGGAGGAACTGGGCGTGAGCGGCGTGGAACTGACTGCCCATGATCATTTTTATTTCGAAGATCCCGGCAGTCGCCTGTGGTGCTCGGCGTTCTCGGCGGTGTGGGACGGCCCGTTGGTCCTGCAACCCGAAGAAGTCCTCGAAGCGCGTTTCCTGCCCCTCGAACAGGTGCTCGACGAAATCCAGCGCATGCCTTACTGCCCGGACTCCCTGGCGGCACTTGAGCGCTATTTGCGCGTCCACGGTGGCAGCGTCGCAAAGAAGCTATAAATTGGCGTTGATTGGCCCTTAGCAAGTCGGCTTTTTGCCGTTACACTGCGCGACTTTTCAAGCTGAACCGTGTCTGCGGTCCAGTAGCGCTGCCCCTGCCTGAGTGGGGTTTCGCGGTCGAGGCACATTCTCCCCTCGACCAGTCTTTGTCCTCCCAAGAGGATTGCCGGTGGCCAAAAAAGCCGCATCCTTCGCCGCCCTGGGCGGCCTGGTATTTTCTACCGACGCCGGTCGTCATTGCCCTGATTGCCGTCAGCCGGTGGATGCCTGCATCTGCAAACAGACCGCCATCCCCGCCGGTGACGGCATTGCCCGTGTGCGCCGGGAAAGCAAAGGGCGCGGCGGCAAGACGGTGACCACGATCACTGGTGTGCCGTTGGCCGAAGACGCGCTCAAGGAACTGGCCACCACGTTGAAGAAACGTTGTGGCACCGGTGGTGCGTTGAAAGACGGCATCATTGAGATCCAGGGCGATCACGTCGAGCTGCTGCTGGCGGAACTGCTCAAGCACGGCTTCAAGGCAAAGAAATCCGGCGGCTAGCAGCTTCTGTGAAAACCACCCTCGGCTTGACCCGGACCCGCCGTCCGAGGTCGCCCGCATGGTTTTCACAGAACCTGTTCTGAACGGGTTTCTAAACTCATCGCTGGGAGCAGGGTCTACCTTGCTAACAGGCAATTCGTCATTTTCACTCTCTAGACTGCCCCAGCCTCCGACCGGATGGTGCATTTTGACTTCTTTATAGGGGACTTCGATGTCCGTACGACGCACACGCAAAGACGATGGCAGCCAATGGACAGTTGCGGACAGCCGCAGTGTTTACGGGATTCGCCATTGGGGGGCCGGGTATTTCGCGATCAATGAAGCCGGTCGCGTCGAAGTCCGTCCGAACGGTCCAGGCAGTTCGCCCATCGACCTGTTCGAGCAAGTCGACCAGATGCGCCAGAGTGGCCTCTCGCTGCCGTGGCTGGTGCGCTGCCCCGGCATCCTGCAAGACCGCGTGCGCCAGCTCACCGGCGCGTTCGCCAGCAACATCGCGCGCCTGGAATACCAGAGCAAGTACACCGCACTCTACCCGATCAAGGTCAACCAGCAGGAAGCGGTGATCGAAAACATCATTGCCACCCAGAACGTCTCCATCGGTCTGGAAGCCGGTTCCAAGCCGGAGCTGCTGGCGGTGCTGGCCCTCGCACCGAAGGGCGGGACCATCGTCTGCAACGGCTACAAGGACCGCGAATTCATCCGCCTGGCGCTGATGGGCCAGAAGCTTGGCCACAACGTCTTCATCGTCATCGAGAAAGAGTCTGAAGTCGGCCTGGTGATCGAAGAGGCCGCAGTGCTCAAGGTCAAGCCACAGGTCGGCCTGCGGGTGCGGCTGTCGTCCCTGGCGTCGAGCAAGTGGGCCGATACCGGTGGCGAGAAGTCCAAGTTCGGCTTGTCGGCCGCGCAACTGCTGTCGGTGGTCGAGCGTTTCCGCGCGGCTGGCCTGGACCAGGGCATCCGTCTGCTGCACTTCCACATGGGTTCGCAGATCGCCAACCTGGCGGACTACCAGCATGGCTTCAAGGAAGCGATCCGTTACTACGGTGAGCTGCGCAACCTCGGCCTGCCGGTGGATCACATCGACGTCGGCGGCGGCCTCGGCGTGGACTACGACGGCACGCACTCGCGCAATGCCAGTTCGATCAACTACGACATGGACGATTACGCCGGTGTCGTGGTTGGCATGCTCAAGGAATTCTGCGACGCCCAGGGCCTGCCGCACCCGCACATCTTCTCGGAAAGCGGCCGCTCGCTGACTGCTCACCACGCGATGCTGGTGGTGCAGGTGACCGACGTCGAAAAACACAACGACGACGTGCCGGCGATCGACAACAAGCAGGAACTGCCGGAAACCGTGCAATGGCTGGTTGACCTGCTGGGCCCGACCGATATCGAGATGGTCACCGAGACCTACTGGCGTGCCACGCACTACATGAGCGACGTGGCGGCGCAATATGCCGACGGCAAGCTGACCCTGGCGGAAAAAGCCTTGGCCGAGCAGTGCTACTTTGCCGTGTGCCGTCGCCTGCACAACTCGTTGAAGGCCCGCCAGCGCTCGCACCGCCAGGTGCTGGACGAACTCAACGACAAGCTGGCCGACAAGTACATCTGCAACTTCTCGGTATTCCAGAGCCTGCCGGACACCTGGGCCATCGGCCAAGTGCTGCCGATCCTGCCGCTGCATCGCCTGGACGAAGAGCCGCTGCGCCGCGCCGTGCTGCAAGACCTGACCTGCGACTCCGACGGCAAGATCAAGCAGTACGTCGATGAGCAGAGCATCGAGACCAGCCTGCCGGTGCACGCCCTCAATCCCGGTGAAGACTACTTGCTGGGCATCTTCCTGGTGGGCGCCTACCAGGAAATTCTCGGCGACATGCACAACCTGTTCGGTGATACCGACTCGGTGAACATCTACCAGAACGCCGACGGCAGCGTGTACCACGCAGGCATCGAAACCCACGACACCATCGAAGACATGCTGCGCTACGTGCACTTGTCGCCAGAGGAGTTGATGACGCACTACCGCGACAAATGCGCCAGCGCCCGCATCAGCGCCGCCGAGCGCACCCAGTTCCTCGATGCGCTGCGTTTGGGGCTGACGCGTTCGTCGTATCTGTCGTCCTGATAGAAGATAGCCCAACAGCCGCTCCCCTCAAGGTTGGCGCGATTCACTGTGGCGAGGGAGCTTGCTCCCGCTGGGCTGCGCAGCAGACCCATTCGTTGTGGCTGCTTCGCACCCAAGCGGGAGCAAGCTCCCTCGCCACAGGATTGCATCAGGTCCACCTCTTGGCTGATCGACACTGCCCGCCGGGGCTGTCAGAAAAATACACCGTACATTGCGGTTTTTTTCGGACAGTCCCGGAGGGCATTTTTGTTTATGCCACGGTTATTTCTTCACACCGGTTCATTTAATCGGCGATGTCCTTATTTCATGTAGTCCCTTTCCTAACTTGTACTTGGCCCCTCTACGCGGCCATGGCGGTCGGCGAGAATCCCCGGCCGCCCCTCCTGTAGAGAAACGCCGATGTCCGATCCAGCCTGCGAGCCAGCTTTTCGTCTGGAGATAGCCGGGCTGCCCGAGCCCGTTGACGTGGTCGCTTTTACGGGCAGTGAAGCGATCAGCGAACCCTTCGTCTATGAAGCGGAGCTGCCGTCGCTCGACCCGAGCCTGGACTTGACGGGCCTGCTGTACCGCAGCGTCTGGTTGAGTTTCGGAGCGCCAGACCGAGGCATTCATGGGCAGATCCATGAGTGGGTCCAGCACTCCCATGGCGCCGGCTGCCGGGTGCGTATCAGCCCCAGGCTGGCCTGTCTGGCTCAGCGCTTCAACCAGCGAGTGTTCAGCGCCCGCTCGGTGCCGCAGATCATTCGCCAGGTGCTCAAGGCCCATGGCATCAGCGGGCGCAGCCTGTGCCTGGACCTGAGTGGCGATTACCCACCGCAGGATTTTTGTACCCAGTATCGGGAATCGGACCTGCAGTTCCTCCAGCGCGTGTGCGCCCAAGCGGGTATCCACTTTCATTTCGAACACGCCCGCGACGGGCATTGCGTGGTGTTCGCGGACAACCCGCACAGTTTTCCCCCTGCCGGCCAGGCGGTCTATGCGGACGAGGGGCCGACTGCCGCGGTGCGGACCTTCAGTGTGCAAACCGCTGTGGCGGGGCAGCAAGTCGCCCAGGGTCGTAGCGACCTGACGAACCTGCACGCCGGCCAGATACTGACGCTGATGGCCCATCCGTTTGCCAACTGGAACCGGCGCTGGCTGTTGACCAAGGTCGAGCATCGCGCCCAGGCGGGCGTGTATGGCAATCATTTCAAGGCCATTCCCCGGGGCGTGCTGTTCATGCCGGACAACGTCCCGGCCAAGCCCCGCATGGCAAGCCGGCAACGCGGTTGGGTCGTGGCGGTTGACGAACCTCCAATGCTCGGGGCAGGGCGCGTGGCGGTGGAGTTCGACTGGGTCTATCAGGGCGAAGGTTCCAGTCCCAGCCATTGCTGGTTGCCTTTGGCGCCCGAGCTGGCTGCTGGCGGGGTGGACGCGATGGGTGACGGTACCGAGGTGCTGGTGAGCTTTATCGAAGGCGATCCGGATCGGCCGTTGATCAGTGCATTTCTGAGCGAGCCTGCCTTGGTAGAGGGCGCGGATGAGTCATTCTCGGGCGAAACACTTGGGCCATCTGGGGTCGATCCGGTGCTGTTGTCGGCGATGCGGGAGGCCGAGCCGCTGGTCTTGTTGTGCCTGTTGCCCGAAGGCGGGCCTTTCAACCCTTGCACCCAACCCCTGTGCACCTGCCGCATGCTCATGGGCCGCGGCTCGGGCGTTGCTCGATGAGCGCCGTGGCCGTGCCTGGATCGACGCCGCAGTGGTTGTTGCTGGACGCACCGAGTGCGCCTGAGGCGGTGCAGCGTGTTCACGCGCAGTTCGCCGACGCCCAGCGCTTTGCCCTGTTCGAAGGCACCGAGTTGCATGGGCTTCGCGACCACGGCCCGCTGTTGGTGGATCTGCGCCAATCGCCAGCGTTGACGAGTCTTTGCCACCTGGCCCCGCGCGCCTGGCCAGGGCTGTTGTTGGCCTGTCCACAGCCTGCGGTGCAATTACTGGCGCATCTGCGCCGCATGCTGACGGTGACGCTGGGCCTGCATCACAAAGCCTTGTTGAATTACTACAACTCGCACACCGCCAGCTATTTCTTCGACGGTTGCGACTCCCATGAACTCAGTTGCTGGCTGGGTCCGATCAGCCTGTTGCGCTGGTTCGGCGGCACATGGGCCGACCGGGCGATCGGCAGTCAGGGCTGGCAGCAACTGTCCAACCCCGGATTGCCGGTGGCGGCGCTGGAGAAGGAGCACGGCCTCAGCGACCGACAGCAGGGCCAGTTGCAGCGCTGCCTGCTGGAGCGTCACGCGTGGCAATGGTCCCTTTCCACCGGCTGTGATTACCGCCGGCTCTGGGATGATGTGCAGCAGGGGCTGGCGCTGGGTTTTACCGAGCGGACGGTGCTCGACGACTGGCTCTGGCTGCGGCTGCAATACCCCAATGCCCGACTCTTGCCGGGGCCGGAGGGTGGTTCGCAGCGCGAGCGGCTCGATCACCTGCGGCGACGCTGGCAGGGCCGTCAGGGTTGAGGGTTATTGCGTCGGCGCGCCGAGCCAACGGTCGTGCCGCTGCAAGTGCCAGGCAAACGCACCGAGGGTCAGGCTGCGCAAGGCCATGAACAGCAGGAAGGCGATCCACAGTCCGTGGTTGCCCAACCCCAGCAGCATCCAGGCGATTGGCGCCACCAGCAGCAGGGTCAAGACCATGCCGTTGCGCATTTCCCGGGCGCGGGTGGCACCGATGAACAGGCCGTCGAGCAGGTAGCTCCATACCGCGATCAGCGGCAAGGTCGCCAGGTAGGGCAGGTAGCCATAAGCGGTGGCGCGCACCTCGGGGATGTCGGTCTGCATGTCGATGAACACGTGGCCGGCGAGCAGGAACAGCAGGGCAAAGCCGAGGCTGGCAATCAGCGACCAACCGCCGGCCACCACCAGCGAGCGACGAAGGGCGAGGCGGTCGCGAGCGCCAATGGCATGGCCGCACAGCGCCTCCACGGCGTGGGCGAGGCCGTCCAGGGCATGGGCGGTCAGCAGCAGGCCGTTGAGCAACAGGGCATTGGCCGCCACGGTCGCGTCCCCCAGGCGCGCGCCTTGCACCGTGATCAGGAAAAACACCGCTTGCAGGGCCAGGCTGCGAATGAAAATGTCCCGGTTCACCGCCAGCAGCGGACGCCAGTTCTGCCACACGCCCAGGGCTGCCCAGGCGATTTGTCCGGGCCAGGCCCGCAGGGTCGTGCGAGCCAGGGCCAGGCCAACCAGCGCACCGGTCCACTCGGCAATCACCGAGGCCCGGGCCGAGCCGGTCACGCCCCAGTCCAGGCCGATCACGAACCACAGGTTCAGGGCGATATTGACCAGGTTGGTCACCAGCAGGATCGCCAACGGCGCCCGGGCATTCTGGGCGCCAAGGAACCAGCCCACCAGCGCATAGCTGGCCAGCGCCGCCGGCAAGCCGAAGAGCCGGGTATGGAAGAAGTCGCGGGTCAACTGGTTGAGCTCAGCGGACGGCTGCATGAAGTGCAAGGCCACGTTGCTCAACGGCACGCCGACGGCACCGAGCAGCACCGCCAACCCCATCGCCAACAGCAGGCCTTGCAGCAATACTTGCCGCAACGCCGCGCCGTCGCCACGCCCGGCGGCCTGTGCGGCGAACCCGGTGGTGCCCATGCGCAAGAAACCCATGGCCCACGCCAGCACCGTATACAAACTCGCCCCGACCGCCACCGCGCCCAACTGATGGGCATGGGGCAAGTGGCCGATGACCGTGCTGTCCACCAGCGCCACCAGCGGCACGGAAATGTTCGAGAGAATCATCGGCGCAGCCAACGCCCAGACCCGGCGATGGGTGAAGCGGTCGCGCCAGTCGGTGATCAGGTTGGGCATGCGGGCTCCTTGATGGAGCGCGATTGTAGCGGGTTCTTGCCTGCTCGTTCCCTGCGGAACTTGGATTCATTGTGGCTAGGGAGCTTGCTCCCGCTGGGCTGCGCAGCAGTCCCCAAAAACAGGGCCGCTGCGCGCCCCAGCGGGAGCAAGCTCCCTCGCCACAGGGTGTGTCAGGCGAGGGGACGCTGGAGGCTATAGTGAATGATCCAGCTCAACAACCACAACCCCAGCACCAGCCAGATGATGCCCATGACGATCGAGGCCCGCATGAACGCGCGAATGGCCGAGTACAGCAGCATCAGCCCGAGGATCAGGGCGATGATGCTGATGATCGAAGTGTCCATGCCCAGGGTGCGTGACAGCCCGTCGACGAAGTTGCCGCCGGCGTTGGCCAGGGTGTTGAAGAGGCCGCTGAGCAGGTCGACGATGAACCGGATCACCGAACCGAGCGCCTGGCCGAGCCATTCGAAAAAGCTTTCTGCCTGCATATGTGCATCCTGATGGGAGGGAATCTGCGTTGAGCCGTTGGCTCCTGATTGTAGGAACTGTGGCGGCCGAGTTGGTTCGATTATGGGGCAAACCGCCGCTTCGTACCGAGGACTCTTGCCTTCCCCAGTCATCCCCCTGAAGCTATGCGCATTCAGGAGAACCCGATGAACCTTGTTGAACTGACCGAACGCCTGCATGCCATTCGCGACCGTAACGATTGGCGGCAATTTCACAGCCCGAAAACCCTCGCCATGGCCGCCAGCGTGGAAATGGCCGAGCTGGGGGAGAAATACCAGTGGCTGACCGAGGACCAGTCCCGCCAGATGCCGGCGGACAAACTGGCCCACGCCGGGCAGGAAGTCGGTGACATCGTGTTGTACCTGTTGCTGCTGTGCAGCGAGCTGGGCCTGGACATGGACGCCGTGGTGCGCAGCAAGCTGGCGGACAGCGAACGGCGGTTCGGCCAATGAGCGACCGTCATTTCGATCAGCTCGCCACGCGTTTCGCGGAGAAAATCTACGGTGGGGCCAAGGGCGCGATCCGCCTGGCAGTGCTTCAGGCCGACCTGCTGGAAACCTTGCCGCAACGCCCGTTGCGCGTGCTGGACCTCGGCGCCGGCCTGGGCCACATGTCGTTGTGGCTGGCCGAGCGCGGCCACCAGGTGACGCTGGCCGAGCCGGCCGAACCCATGCTCGAAGGCGCCCGCCAACGCTTTGCCGAGGCCGGCCAGCAGGCCACGTTTATCCAGGCACCGTGGCAGGAGCTGCTCGGCCAGTTGACCCAGCCTTACGACCTGGTGCTGTGTCACGCGGTGCTGGAGTGGCTGGCCGAGCCCCACGCGATCCTGCCGGTGTTGCACCAACTCACGGTCCCGGGCGGTTGGTTGTCCCTGGCGTTCTACAACCGCGACGCGTTGGTCTATCGCAACCTGCTCAAGGGGCATTTTCGCAAGTTGCGCAAAAACGACATGGCCGGCGAAAAACAGAGCCTGACACCACAACAACCCCTTGATCCGCGCGAATTGGCGGCGCAACTTGAAGGCCTGTGGCAGGTCGAAAGCCAGAGTGGCGTGCGGGTTTTCCATGACTACATGCCCGTAGAATTCCAGGGGCGGGTGGAGCTAGCGCAGTTGCTGGAAATGGAACTGGCCCACCGTCGTCATCCGGCGTTTGCCGGGTTGGGGCGTTATCTGCACTGGGTATGTCGTCCTCTCTGATCTGAACGTGCAATCGGAGCGCGAAATGAAAGGTCGTTCAGGGTTGTTGGTGCTGTGCCTGGGGCTGGTGGCCTGCCAGGGCAGCAACCCCTATGTCGCCACTTCCAACCCGCTGCCGCCGGCGCCGCCCGAGGCCGCCACGGTATTGGACCGTAGCGCCTATCCGGCGCCGCCCCGTGATTACGGGCGCTATCGCAGTTGGGCCTGGCGTGACGGGCGTTTGCCACCGGGCACTGCCTGGGCGGATTCGGCCCAAGTGGCCGAAGCGGTGAGCAATGCCCTCGACCAGCGAGGCCTGCGGCCACTGCATGACAACCGCCCCGCCGACCTGTTCGTCAGCGCCGACCTGCGCCTGGAAACCCGCGTGCGTCAGGTTCGGGACGACTATGATGCGGGGTACTACGGAGGCTACAACCGTTACGACCGCTACGGTCCGGGTTATGGCGTGTACCGTCCGATGCCGATGGTGCGCACGTATCAGGAACAAGTCGTGGTGGTTCGGGTGGACCTGTTCGATGCCCGCACCGGTCAGCCGGTGTGGAGCGCCAGCGCCGAGACTGGCCAGCGGGGCAGCCAGACCGAGCGCACCGATGCCATTCGTGAAGCGGTGGAAAAAGCCCTGTCGGCGTATCCGCCAAGTTGATTACGCAACGGAGAAAAACCATGTTTCGCCGTCTTGCTCTACTGGCCTTCACCTTGCTGCTGGGGGCCTGTGCTTCTAACCAGGTCAATCATGACTTCGACACCAGCCGTGATTTCGCGGCGTATCGCAGTTGGAGCTGGAAAGACCCGGCGCTGCAATATCGTCCTGATGACCCCCGAATCAAGAGCGACCTGACCGATCAGCGGATCCGCCAGGCGGTGGCCGATCAACTCGACCAGCGAGGCCTGCGCCCGGCCGCGGCAGGTGGGCGCGGCGATGTGCTGGTCCAGGCCTATTTGATTGTCGAGGACCGCCAGCAGCAGGTCACGACCAACTATGGCGGCGGTTGGGGCGGCCCTTGGAACGGGTATTGGGGCGGGCCGATGTACAACGAAACCCGCAACATCAGCTACAAGGTCGCCACCGTGCAGATCGACCTGCTCGATGGCAAGGACGGCAAGCTGGTGTGGCGTGGCAGTGATGAGCAATTGCTCAGCAACTCCCCCAACCCGACCGACCGCAACACGGCTGTGCGCGAGACGGTCGGGCGGATCCTGTCCAACTACCCGCCGCGCTGAGTGGGTTGATTCAAGATGGATGCAAGCTGACCCATCGCTATCGCGAGCAAGCTCGCTCCCACAGGGATTTTTTGGCGAGCGCTTGCCCTGTGCACACCCCGGAACAAACTGTGGGAGCGAGCTTGCTCGCGATGAAGGCAGCACATTCAACCTTGATGCAAGCTGACCCACCGCTATCGCGCCCCCGGTGTCAGGCTAGTTGTCGCCTCTCCAAATTCCTAAAAGCATTTCGGGGGCGGCAAGAGTATGGTCATGCCT
>NZ_JABAEE010000044.1:0-56724 GCF_023701885.1 Pseudomonas sp. CG7
TGGGTGCTGGCTCCCGCGCGATGGCGGGGCCATCGCAAAAAAAGCGCCCCCCGTCGCCCCCCAGCGGGAGCAAGCTCCCTCGCCACAAGCGCTCATCGACAAGACCTGATTCACCCGCTGTCCCGAGATTCAACAAGAACAACATTTCAGGAGAATCATCATGGGCGAAGTCGTCCTGGCTGCGAAAATCTGCCACGTTCCCTCGATGTACCTGTCGGAGCTGCCCGGCAAGCACCACGGTTGCCGCGCCGCCGCGATTGCCGGCCACAAGGAAATCGGCCGTCGCGCCCGTGAGCTGGGCGCCGACACAGCCGTGGTGTTCGACGTGCACTGGCTGGTCAACAGCGCCTATCACGTCAACAGCGGCGAGCACTTCAAGGGCGTCTACACCAGCAACGAGCTGCCGCATTTCATCAAGAACATGGAGTACGAATACGCAGGCGCGCCGGAACTGGGCGAACTGATCGCCGCCGAGGCCAATGCCGTGGATGTGCGCACCCTGGCCCACAACATTCCAAGCCTGGAGTTGGAATACGGCACGCTGGTGCCCATGCGCTACATGCACATGGATGTCCCCCAAGCGCAGAAATTCAACGTCGTGTCCATTGCCGCCTGGTGCGCCTGGCATCGCCTGCAAGACAGCTTCGCCTTTGGCGCCGCGGTGCGCCGGGCCATCGAGAAAAGCGATCGCAAGGTGCTGGTGCTGGCGTCCGGTTCGTTGTCCCACCGTTTCTCCGATGATCGCAACGCCGAAGCCAACATCCACAACTGGACGCGGGAGTTCGACAAGCAGGTCGACCTGCACGTCGGCGAGATGTGGCGCCAGGGTCGATGGAAAGAGTTCTGCGCCATGCTCCCGGACTACGCCGAACACTGCTTTGGCGAAGGCAAGATGCACGACACGGCGATGCTGCTTGGGCTGCTCGGCGGGCCGGACTACGACAAGCCTGCCGAAATCATCACCGAGCCGTTCGGTAGCTCCGGCACCGGGCAGATCAACGCTGTCTTCCCTGTTTGACACCCCGGCCGCACGGCGTCCCCGTGCGGCCTGAAGGAGCCGTTCATGCCGCATTTCATCGTTGAATACACCGACAACATCGAACGCCAAGCCGACCTCCCCGGCCTGTTTGAAAAGGTCCATGCCGTGCTGGGCGACAGCGGCGTGTTCCCCCTGGGCGGTATCCGCAGCCGCGGCGTACGCCTGGACACCTGGCGCATGGCCGACGGCAAGCATGACTACGCCTTCGTGCACATGACCTTGAAAGTCGGCCATGGTCGCGACCTGGCCACCCGCCAGAAAGTCGCGGAAAAACTCTTCGAGGTCATCACCGCGCACTTCGCCGAACTCCAGGCCCAACGCCTGCTGGCCCTGTCGTTCGAGATGATCGAGCTGCACGAACAACTCAACTTCAAGGCCAACAACGTCCACGCCTTCCTCAAGGGCCAGGCCAGCTGAATCCATCTGCCCCGCCCTCCCCATCGGCCTCTCTGACAAAAAGTACAAGATCATGAGCACAGCCAATACCGCCGACACTGTCGGCACCATCGCCCACGACCGCACCCATGCCACCATCACCTGGCGGTTGATGCCGCTGCTGCTGGTCTGCTACCTCTTCGCCCACCTGGACCGCATCAACATCGGCTTCGCGAAGATGCAGATGAGCGCCGACCTGCAGTTCAGCGACACGGTCTACGGCTTCGGCGCCGGCCTGTTCTTCATCGCCTATGCGCTGTTTGGCGTGCCCAGCAACATGGCCTTGGACCGGGTCGGCCCGCGGCGCTGGATCGCTACCCTGATGGTAGTCTGGGGCGCCTTGTCCACCGGCATGTTCCTCATCGAAAGCGCCGCCGGTTTCTACGTGCTGCGCTTTCTGCTGGGCGTGGCCGAGGCCGGTTTCTTTCCCGGCATCCTGGTCTTTCTCAACCGCTGGTATCCGGCCCGGCGCCGGGCCCAGGTGACGGCGTTGTTTGCTATCGCGGTGCCAATGGCCGGGGTGATTGGCGGGCCCTTGTCCGGCGGTATTCTCGAGCATTTCCATGACCTTGGCGGCCTACGCGGCTGGCAGTGGATGTTCGTCATCGAAGGGCTGCCGGTGATCCTGCTCGGCTTGGTTGTGCTCAAGTGCCTGCCGGACAGTTTCGAGGCGGTCAACTGGCTGACACCCCAGGCCAAGCAACAGCTGCGCGAACAACTGAGCCTTGAAGAGCAGCGCAAATCCATCACCTCGTTCTCGGCGATCCTCAACAACCCACAAGTCTGGTTGTTGGTGGCGGTGTACTTCGCCGTGATGCTGGCGGTGAACACCCTGGCGTTCTGGATGCCGACCCTGATCCACGGTGCCGGCATCGGCAGCGACGGCAAGGTCGGGCTGCTCAGCGCGGTGCCCTACCTGGCCGGCTGCTTCTTCATGATCGGCTGCGGGCGCTCCTCCGACCGCCATCGCGAACGCCGCTGGCACCTGTGCGTGCCGCTGTTGATGGCCGCGCTGGGCATCGCGGTCGCCGGGCTGTCCCCTGGCAACCCGACCCTGGTGCTCAGTGGCCTGATCGTCGCCGGCATGGGCGCCAGTGCGGCGTTGCCGATGTTCTGGCAACTGCCGCCAGCCTTCCTGTCCAACGGCACCCAGGCCGCCGGCATCGCGCTGATCAGCTCCTTCGGCAGCATCGCCTCATTCTTCGCGCCCTACCTGATCGGCTGGATGCGCGACACCACCCAGAGCGCCAGCCTCGCCCTGTACGTGCTGGCCCTGCTCATCGCCCTTGGCGGCTTGCTGGTGCTGCGCACCCGGGCTGCCATCGTCAATCCTCAATAAGAGACCCTTGCCATGCTTGACCAGACTTTCATCCAGCAAGCCGCCGCGCGCCTCGACCAGGCCGAACGCACCCGTGAGCAGGTGCGACAGTTTTCCCTCGACCACCCGGCCATCACCCTTGAGGACGCTTACGCCATCCAGCGGGCCTGGGTCGCGCAAAAGATCAAGGACGGGCGCAAGCTGGTCGGCCACAAGATCGGCCTGACCTCCCGGGCCATGCAGGTATCGTCGAATATCACCGAGCCGGACTACGGCGCGCTGCTCGACGACATGTTTTTCGATGAAGGCACCGACATCCCGTTCGAGCGCTTCATCGTGCCACGGGTGGAAGTGGAGCTGGCGTTCATCCTCGGCAAGCCGTTGAAAGGCCCGAACGTAACGGTGTTCGACGTGCTCGACGCCACCGAATGGGTGATCCCGGCGCTGGAAATCATCGATGCGCGCATCCAGCAGGTCGACCCACAGACCAAGGCGACCCGCAAGGTCTTCGACACCATTTCCGACAACGCCGCCAATGCCGGGGTGGTCATGGGCGGTCGTGCCGTGCGCCCGACCGAGATCGACCTGCGCAAGGTGCCGGCGGTGCTCTACCGCAACGGCGTGATCGAAGAATCCGGCGTCTCGGCGGCGGTGCTCAATCACCCGGCCAAAGGCGTGGCCTGGCTGGCGAACAAGCTGGCGGCCTATGCCGTCACCCTGCAACCGGGACAGATCATCCTCGGCGGTTCCTTCACCCGCCCCGTGGCCGCCAACCCCGGCGATACCTTCCATGTCGACTACGACATGCTCGGTTCCATCGCCTGCCGTTTCGTCTGATCGGAGACCGTCTCATGGACATGCCCATCAATACCTTCAAGCAACGCCTGCGCAGCGGCGAAGCGCAGATCGGCCTCTGGCTGGGGTTGGCCGATGCCTACTGTGCGGAGCTGGCGGCCAATGCCGGCTTCGACTGGCTGCTGATCGACGGCGAACACGCGCCGAACGACTTGCGCACCTTGCTCGGCCAGCTCCAGGCCGTGGCACCCTACCCCAGCCAGCCGGTGATACGTCCGGTGGTCGGCGACACGGCGCTGATCAAGCAAGTGCTCGATATCGGCGTGCAAACCTTGCTGGTGCCGATGGTGGAAAGCGCCGACCAGGCGCGCGAACTGGTGCGTGCCATCCACTACCCGCCCCACGGTGTCCGCGGTGTCGGCAGTGCGCTGGCCCGGGCGTCCCGCTGGAACAGCATCCCCGGCTACCTCGACAAGGCCGATGAACAGATGTGCCTGTTGGTGCAGATCGAGAGTCGCGAGGGCCTGGCCAACCTGGATGCCATTGCCGCGGTGGACGGTGTGGATGGGGTCTTTATCGGCCCGGCGGACCTGAGCGCGTCCATGGGTTTTCGCGGCAACCCCGGTCACCCGGATGTGCAAGCGGCCATCGAAGACGCCATCACCCGCATCCGCCAGGCCGGCAAGGCTGCCGGGATTCTCAGCGCCGATGAAAAACTGGCCCGGCGTTACCTCGAACTAGGCGCGGCGTTTGTCGCGGTGGGCGTGGATACGACGGTGTTGATGCGGGGCTTGCAGACACTGGCGGCGACGTTCAAGGACACACCAAAGCCGACGGTAGGCGGCGTGTACTGACACACCAATCTTTGTGGCTAGGGAGCTTGCTCCCTCGCCACAAAAGCTAGCTCCACTTGGCGGTCTCAGCGCCTGATCGCCTTCAGCTCATTGAGCAACCCCAGCAACGTCTGCAACTTTTCTTCCCCCAGTTTTTCCTGCAATCGCTGATAGTTCGCTTCCATGCTCTGGCTCATCGAATCGAAGCTCGCCTGCCCTTGCGGCGCCAGGCGCACCAGTACCCGTCGCTGATCCTGTTCGGCCTTGCGCCGCACCACCATGCCCGCCGCTTCCATGCGCACCAATACGCCGGTCATGCTGGGCTTGAGGATGCAGGCCAGTTCGGCCAGGCGATTGATCTCCAGTTCGTCGTGCTGGCTAAGGATACGGACGACCCGCCATTGCTGCTCGGTCAAGCCGTGTTGGTTGAGGGACGGCCGGAAAAACCCCATGGCCGCTTCGCGGGCCTGGAGCAGGGTCAGGGTCAAGGATTGGCGCGGCTGGGGCATGGATTAGGTTCGCGAGAAGATTTAGTTAATGAGTTAACTAAATCTTAACAGCTTCCAGCCGATGTCGAACTCATCCGTTCACAATATCCGGATTGGGCGATAGACCCTGTGGCGAGGGAGCTTGCTCCCGCTGGGCTGCGCAGCAGCCCCTGGATCAGTCGCATCGGAGTGTCAGGCAATCTGAGGTTGAAGTGTTGGGACCGCTTCGCGGCCCAGCGGGAGCAAGCTCCCTCGCCACAGGCAAGCGCTCGGTATCGATGCGAGCTCAAGCGCCCTTGATCACCCCCTTGAGCACTTGCTTGAAATGCTCGACCTGTTCCTCGCTGAACTGGCCGAACACCTTATCCTGCTGTTCCTTGGCAATCGCCCAGAGCCCCTCAGTCTCATCGATGCCCTTGACTGTCAGGCGTACCCGCTCGCCTTCATCGCTCACCAGGCCCTTGCGCTTGAGGTTGGCCACGGCTTCTTCGATCTCGCGCACCGGCATTGCCACTTCCCGCTGCAGGTCGCACAGGTTCAGTCCGGCGTCGTTCTCCAGCACCATCAACATCCGCGCTTCGCTGGTGCGCAAGCCGGTGGACAACTGACGCGGCTGGTAGCTGGCCTGGTAGGCTCGCAGCGCCTGGGTCATCAGGTAATACAGATTGTGGCTCAAGCGGCCTTGGAAATGACTGCTGGGGGACTGCCCCTCTTCCCGTCTGGTCATGCGGGTGTGGGGCAGCACCATCGAGTAGGCGCCCTGGTGGTAGAGCAACGGCGAACGCCCAAAATCATCAAAGGCCACGACCTTGCCGATCATGATCCAGTGATCGCCACCATCGACCTGCTGGAATTTTTCGCAGTGAAAACGCGCCGAGCAGTCCACAAACACCGGGGCACCGCCTTCGCCGGCCTCGAATTCGATTTCAGCGAAGCGATCATCCTTGGGTCGGGCGAAGTTGTTTGACAGGTCGATCTGGTCGGCGGCCAACACGTTCACCGCGAAATGGCTGGCGGCCTCGAACACTTCGTGGCTGCCGGAGCGCTTATCGATGCTCCACAGGATCAGCGGCGGATCCAGGGACACCGAGTTGAAACTGTTGGCCGTCACCCCGACCTTGCGGCCATCTTCAGTGGCGGCGGTGACCACGGTTACGCCGGTGGCAAAGTTACCCAGGGCCCGGCGGAACGCGCGGGTGTCGAAAGCGGTAGCATAAAGACTGGACATGCAAGACTCCCGGCCGTCTCAAGGGACGGCCTCGATTATTGTTCTAGGGACACGCGGTCAAACCATGGAAGGATCGGGATCGAGCCCCATCAGCTCACGACCGAGGATCTGCGCGCAGACGTCGTAGTCGGTGTAGGCATGGGCGCCGGTCAGGTGGGCGTCGCGAAACAGCCGTTGCAACTCGTTGCTCTCGAACCAGGCGCCGCCGCCGGCCGCCTCTATCAAGCGGTCGACGGCCTGGATGCACATCTTGGTGGCGTAACCCTGGTTGGTCCGCCAGAACGCCAGGGTTTCCCGGCTGGGGTACTCGTGGCGCTCGCCGTGTTCGGCGTGCTCCTGCCAGGTTTTTTCCAGGAAAGCACGGGCTGCCGCCACCTGATGGGTAGACTCTGCCAAGCGCATCAACGCCGGGGTGGCGGCACCGACGGCCGCGCCGGTGTAGGCCCGCACGCGGTTGCGGGTTTTCTCGCGAAAGACTTCCAGCATGCGCTCGGCCACACCCAGGCTGACCGTGGAGAAACCACTGGCGAAGTACGGCCGGTACGGCGAGTAGAAACTCTTGCTGTCCGGGTAGAGGCCGAACCCACCGGACTTGCCTTCCATCATGTCCTTGGCTTTCTGGATCCGGTGTTCCGGCACGAAAGCGTTGTCGATGATCAAGGTCTTGCTGCCACTGCCGCGCATGCCCACCGCGAACCAGTCATCGCGAATGTCATAGTCGCTGCGCGGCAGCACCGCAAAGCAATAGTCCTGGGTGCCTTCGGTGTTTTTGCGGCGGAACCCCACGATCGCCCATTCGGCATGATCGCAGCCGCTGCTCCAGCCCATTTCACCGCTGAACATCACACCGCCGTCGGCCTCTTCGGTGCGGCCAAACGGTGCGATGCTGCTGCTGGCGGTGGCATCCGGGTCATCACCCCAGATTTCCTCCTGGGCCTTGGCCGGGAACATTGCCAACTGATGGCTATGGGTGCACAACAGGCTCATGGCCCAAGCTGTGCTGGCACAGGCACCGGCCAGCAGCGCAATGCAATCGGCGAACTGCGGCAGGGAAATCTCCAGGCCACCGTAGGGTTTGGGCTGGAAGGCCCGGTGCATGCCGATGCTCTTGAGCAAGGCGATATTTTCGGCGGGCACGCTACGGTCTTTCTCCGCCTGGAAGGCGTTTGCGGCAATGGCCGGCAGGAGGGGCTTGAGGTCTTCGAGCAGCGGGTTTGGCTTTTTCATGGACGGGCTCTTTTATTATTGGCGTCTGCCGTTCTCGCCTTTGCCCGGCAACCCGGGGCGCACAAACAGCGGGATCAGTGATTAAGGCCGGTCCAGTATGGGCAATCGCGGGCAGGTGAAAAATGCACCTTCCAGATCCAAGATTGTACTTTTCATGGGGCAGGGTTCGGCGTCCGTGGCGCCCTCGGTCAAATCCCCCGGCACGGATGATCAAGACAAGCGCCTTGCCAAGGCTCTTAATAGGGCCATCCCTTGCGAAGCCTTGCGTAGACGTGGCAACGGCGTTTTCTTTCACTTTGTCAGGTTGCGTCATGATCACTATCGAAACGCCCACCTATTACACGGCCACCAAGAAATACAACCTCAGCTTCCCCACGTTGGAACAGGACGTGGACGCCGATGTCGTGATCATTGGCGGTGGTTTCTCCGGCATCAATACTGCGCTGGAACTTGCTGAAAAAGGCATCACCAACATCGTGGTGCTGGAGGCGCGTTACCTTGGGTTCGGCGGCACCGGGCGCAACGGCGGGCAGATCATGGCCGGCATCGGTCATGACCTGGAAAAGATCAAGAAGGACGTGGGTGAAGACGGCCTGCGCCAAGTCTTCGAGATCAGCGACCTGGGTGCCGACATCATCAAGGACCGCATCGCCAAGTACGCCATCGATGCCGATTTCTGCCACGGTTACGGCTACATGGGTTTCAACGCCCGCCAGGAAAAAACCCTGCGGGCCTGGGAAAAAGATTTCAAATCGATCAACAGCAAGCACGAGATCCGCTTCCTCGGCGGCTCCGACGTGCAGCAGATCATCGGTTCCAAAGCCTATGGCAGCGCCTTGCTGCACATGGGCGGCGGACACGTGCACTCGCTGAACCTGTTGCTGGGTGAAGCCAAGGCGGTGGTCAGCCACGGCGTGCGGATTTTCGAGAACAGCCCGGCCCTGGAAGGCAGCTATGGCGAGCGCATCACCGTGCGCACCGGGCGCGGCTCGGTCAGGGCCAGCAAGCTGCTTTGGGCCTGCGACAGTTTCCTCAACAAACTGGAACCGGAACTGCACCGCTCGACCATCAACACCTACGCCTTCCAGATGATGACCGAGCCGTTGTCGGACCAACTGATCCAGCGCATCAGCCCGATTCGCGGCGCCTACAGCGACATTCGCCCGGTGATCGACTATTACCGCGTCACCAACGAAAACCGCCTGCTGTTCGGTGCCGCGACGCCGTTGGTGGAACACATCCCCCAGGACCTCAAGGCCTGGAACCGGCGCCTGATGCTGAAAATCTTCCCGTACCTCAAGGACGTGAAGATCGACCTGGCGTGGGGTGGCCCGATGGCCTGCAGCCCGAACCTGTTCCCGCAGATCGGCACCCTGCCCGGGCGCAGCAACGCGTTTTTCGTCCAGGGCTACTCAGGCTTTGGCGTCACGCCGAGCCACATCATCTGCAAGGTGCTGGCCGAAGGCATGAGCGAAGGCTCGGCGCGCTACGACCTGGTCAGCTCGATCCACCGCCCGACCATTATTGGCAAAGACGCCATTCGCCCATTGTTGCTGACGGCCGGCAAGTCCTGGCATCAGCTGTCGGGCTACTGGAACGGCCGGCGCTGAAGGCCACGATGCCAGTCAGCCATGGGAAACCTTGTGGGAGCGAGCTTGCTCGCGAAGACGGTGCAACAGTCGACATCAATGCATCCTGGCCCACCGCTATCGCGAGCAAGCTCGCTCCCACAGGGTCCGGGGTTTGACTGACTGGTATTGGACACATCCACCTCTATTTTTTCAATCATCAGGAGTCACTGCCATGCCCCTTATCACCCTTGAAAAAGACATCCAGCTGTCCGACCTGGACGCCTGGGGCACCGTCGCCGATCTCGGTTCGCAGATTCTCGAAGGCGAGGTCAAGGCCTTCGGCAAGATGACCTTCGGCGCCCCCACCGACCCGGTCAGCAGCGCCTACTTCGGCACCACCCAAGGCAAGTTCCGGATGGTCTACCCCTTCGCCGAACAAGCCACCGTGGTCACCGGTGAAGTGGTCCTCACCGACGAGGCCACCGGCCAGAGCACCCGCTACAAGGCCGGCGACAGCTGGTTCGTGACCAAGGGCACGCCGGTGCTGTGGGAAGTGGTCAGCGAAAGTTTCGTCAAGCACTACTTCGCGGTAGCCTGACCGGACAGGGCTGCCGGCCCCACCGGCAGCCCATTTGCGAAGGTAGCGACCATGAACGTCATCCCGACCCAGGACATCGCCGGCCAGTGCCTGCACGCCTTCACCCAACTGGTCCCGGTCAGCCGGGCGGCGTTCTACTGCGTGGATCGACACCTGCAGGTCCATGACTTCAGCCTCCATGGGATGAGCGGCGAGATGCACCGCGACTACCTGGACAACTACCGCCAGTTCGACCCGCTGCACCCGCGCCGCTGTGCGCCCAGCGAACTGGCCGTGGTGCCGTTGGGCCTGGCGATGTCCCGCCAACCGCTGCGTGACAACCATCGTTATCGCGACTTCCTGCAACGCTACGGCGTGGTCGACGTGGTGGAAGTCTTCGCCCATCGCGACGGTCAGCCGCAAGCGGCTATTTCGTTGCTGCGCACCGCCGAGCAAGGCGTCTTCACCCCTCAGCAGTTGAGCCAACTCAGCGCGTTGCAGGCCTTGCTGCAACTGGCCGTGGCCCATTTGCCGGCCCATGAGGATGCGCTGGCCGACCTGACACCCAAGGAGCGCCAGATCGCCTGGCTGCTGCGCCAAGGCGTCAGCAACAAACAATTGGCCCGGGAACTGGAAGTGGGTTTGCCGACCATCAAGACTCACCTGATCCACCTCTTCCGCAAAGTCGGCGTGAGCAGCCGCACCGAGTTGGTCAGCGCGCTGTTCCTCTGATCAACCATTCGGTTGATAGGCCGCCGTTGCCCGGCGCCTCATGATCCGAGTGGTCAATTCAACCACCGGAGCCTTGCAATGAGCACATCTTCAGACTGGATCACCGTCGGCGCCCTGGCCGATGGCTTTGCCCCCGAAGCCTTCATCCTGCCCAACCTGGCCGACCTGGACGGCAAGACCTTCACCCTGCATTTCGCCAATGGCTGGCAGATCGAGCATCGCTTCGAGCAGGACACCCTGACCTGGAACGCCGCCGATGGGCACTCCAGCGGCACCGCGCCCTACCGGGCCACTTCGGTGCGCCCGGGCCTGTACCTAGTGGACTTCATCAAGCGCGAAGGCGAGCTGACGTCGTCGATAAGCCTGGTGCTCGATACCGCCAACGCCGCGTTCACCGCCGTGATCGGCCGCATGCCCAGCCAGGAACAGACCGGCGAAGGCCTCTACCTCCGCGCGTTGGCCGGCAAGCCACTGACCTCGGTTCAAGCGCAGTGCCTCCACGGCAGCCTCGCTCGTCCCTGGCAACCTGGCCTGTGCCCGCACGCGCCAACCACCGAACTGGTGGGGCTGCGCAACCTGTATCGCTACAGTCCGAGCGAAGTCTACGAACACATTTACCTCAACGACCAATTCTACTCCTGGCAGTGCCTGAAGGGCGTTGAACAAGGCCTGTGCGACACCGATCGCTGCGACACCTACAAGATCGCCGACCAGTTGTACCTCTTCGTCTGGCGGGAAAAGATCATCCCGACCCTGGGCCTGGTACTGATCGACCTGCAACAGCACCGCAGCGACGGCAAGATCTTCGGTTACGCCGGCGCGTCGTTCGATGAGTTTTCCAATTTCCCGGTCAGTTCCTACTGCCAAGTGCTCAATCAGACGGAGTATCCCGATGCCTGACTCACGCACCGTGGTGATCACCGGTGCCGGCACCGGCATCGGTGCCGCTTGCGCCCGGCTGTATGCCGGCGAAGGCGCCAACCTGGTGCTGATCGGCCGCCGCCGCGAGCCCCTGGAAGCACTCGCCGAGGACATTGGTGGCTTGGTATTGGTGGGCGATGCGGCCTGCCCGAGCACCTGGGACGGCTTCATCGAGCAGATTCATGCGCGTTACGGCCGACTCGACGTGTTGCTGGCCTGTGCCGGCGGCTTGGGCATGGGCAGCGCCACCGAGACTCAGCCATCGGCCTGGGAAGCCGCCCTGCGCAGCAATCTCGACAGCGCTTTCTATAGCGCCCGGGCGTGCCTGCCTCTGTTGCAGGAAAGTGCCGGCAACATCGTGCTGATCGCCTCCATCGCGTCATTGGCGGCAGGCCCCCACGTGTGCGGCTACACCACCGCCAAGCATGCGTTGCTCGGCCTCAATCGCTCCCTGGCCAGGGATTACGGGCCTCACGGCGTACGGGTCAATGCGGTCTGCCCAGGCTGGGTGCGCACGCCCATGGCCGATGAAGAAATGCAGGCATTGATGCAGTTCCATGGCGAAACGTTGCAGCAGGCCTACGACCGGGTCTGCGCCGACGTGCCGTTGCGCAGGCCGGCCAGCGCGGAGGAAATCGCCAACGTCTGCCGGTTCCTGGCCTCGCCTGATGCGTCGATCATCACCGGGGCGACGCTGGTGGCCGATGGCGGCTCCAGCATCGTCGACGTGCCGACCCTGGCCTTCAGCCGGATGGAGGCCCGCGATGCCTGACGATCTGGATTTCAGCGGCCAGACCGTACTGGTCACGGGCGGTGCCCAAGGTATAGGCCGGGCCATCGTTGAAGCGTTTGCCCTGCGCGGCGCTCGCGTGGTGATTGCCGACCTGGGCCTGGCCCGGGCCGAAGCAGTGGCCGGCGAATTGACCGCCGTGGGCTGTCAGGTACAAGCGGTGGCGGTTGACCTGGCCGACGCGACGGCGATCTTCGACATGATGACCGCGCTGGAACAACGCTTGGGGCGGCTGGATACCTTGGTGCACAACGCCGGGTATTTCCCGTTGACGCCGTTCGCCGAAATCACCCCGGCGATACTGGAACGAACGCTGGCGGTGAACCTGTCGGCGCTGTTCTGGCTGACCCAGGCCGCATTGCCGATGTTCCGGCGCCAGGGCCGAGGCTGCGTGCTGGTGACCTCCTCGGTCACCGGCCCGCGGGTGGCGTATCCGGGGCTCAGCCACTACGCGGCGTCCAAGGCCGGGGTCAATGGTTTCATTCGCAACGCCGCGCTGGAACTGGCGGCCGAGAATGTCCGCGTCAACGGGGTCGAACCGGGCATGATCGCCACACCGGCCATGGCCAACCTGGGCGACGACGAGGTCAACCAGGACATCGCCCGCCGGGTGCCGCTGGGTCGATTGGGCCAACCGAGCGACATCGCCGGGGCCATGTTGTACCTGGCGTCGAGCCTGGCTGGCTATGTGACTGGGCAGACGTTGGTGGTGGATGGGGGTTCGACTTTGCCGGAGGTTTGAACCTGTGTGGGGTAAGTCAGCTTGCGGTGAGGGTGGATGTACCACCGTCATCGCGAGCAAGCTCGCTCCCACCGGTTTTTCCGAGTTGTTCACAGCATCGGCGACCACCACCGATCCCCTGTGGGAGCGAGCTTGCTCGCGATAGCGATCGTCAAGCCAGCGACGCCTCCCTCAAGCCCCCCCCTGCCCCACCTGCAAACGACTGGAACGAAACGCCTTGGGCGCCTGCTCGAACTGCTTCTTGAACGAACGGCTGAAATGCGCCGAATCGGTGAAGCCCCACTTGTAGGCAATCGAGGTAATGGACTCGTCCCGCAGGAACGGGTTGATCAGGTCATCGGCGCTGCGCTTGAGCCGGGCTCGCTGGATGTAGCGGCACACGCTGTCATCCTGCTCTTCGAACAAACGATACAGATGCCGCACCGAAATATTCAGCCGATTGGCCAGGCCCACGGGGCTGAGGCCTGGCTGGGTAAGTGATTCGTCGATGACCTTCTGCACATAGCTGCGCAAATGGCTGCCCTGCAACGCCACCCCTTCGTCACGGCCATCGCTACCCTGTTCCAGGGCCGAGCCCAACAGCGAAACGAAGGCACTGTGCAAGGCTTCACCCTCGCCCGCCGCGCCCTCGCCGTCCGGTGTGTCCTTGCACAGTTGATCCATCAATACATGCAGCATCCGCCCACACGCCTTGCTGGACGAAACCTTGCCGAAGGTCTTGGTTTCCCCGCCCAGTTGCCGCGACACGTCCTGGCGAGACAAGGACAGCACCGCGTGCTCGATCAGGCCGAACGGGGTGATCTCAAGCGCGCCTGCCGAATCCATCAACAACAATTCACCGGGCGCCAACTGGATGCTCCGGCCGTTCTGGGTAATGCGGCAGTAGCCGCTGCGCTGGCTGACCAGGAGGCAATCCTGGTCATCATCATGATCGGCGTTGGGGGAGTGACGCTTGATGTTACCGGCATTGGTCCGCAGGTTGGCGAGGGCAAGGCCTCCCCGATGAAAATTCGACACTTCACCAATGAACAGCGCGCGATTGAAGGCCAGCTCGGTATCGAAGTGGCCGCAAGTCGCCCGCAGATCCCGGTTCCAGGTGTCCAGACCGTCCTGCCCAACCTGTTGCATGCTCATGGCATTCTCCGCAGTGGCTTTTTGTTTTTGTGCGGCAATAGTTAACATGTTATCTATATGCACGCAACAAGTACCTGATCGCCAGAGCCGTAGCAGGAATAATGCCAGGACAGCACAACAGAATCAGAGCGTTGCCAATACCCGCTGCAGGCCGCTCAAGGTCGCCAGCAGGACGCCGCGCTGCTCGCGGCTCAACGGGATATAACGACGAAAGGCCGGCATGCGATTGACCACTTCGCTACCGCCCATGTGTTCCAGGCGCACGCACCACTGGCGGCCCTGCAGATCGATGCGCAGCCGCTTGAAATCCAGCGGCATGAGGGCCTGATACACCACGCGGACCTTCTCCACGGCCGCCTGCACCCTGGCCGCCAGGTCGCAGCGCCCGTCACGCTGCCGGCAACGAATGCCACTGCGCCGGACAGCCCCGCCGTGGTGCAATTCCAGGCGCGCCGTGCCCTCTCGGGAAGCAGGCACGCGTAGCACGAATTCGGTCATCACCAGGTGCATCAACAACTGCGATTCGGTGCGCTCGACAACTTCCAACTGCAAGCTGCCGTCGTCGGTGACTGCCGTGGCGACGGTCGGGCCTGTGACCTCGAATCGCGCCAATGCGAGGTTGCGCCGCACATGTTCCAAGGTCACCCCGGGCCGATAACCGGCCGGGGCGCGCTGGGCGCTGAATACCTCAGACAGCTTTTGCAGCAGGGTCGACAAACTCGCCCACAGGTTGCCCTGGCTCATGGGAAAACTCCTTGGCCAGTACGTCTTCCACCAACGCTGGCTTGAATGGATTGACCTTCTGCACCACCAGGGTCCAGAACAAGGCGTACGCCGCGGTGCCGCCGAGCATCACCGCGAAGGGCACGTAGATGTCCGCCGGATTCATGCCGGGCGGTGTGATGAACCACATGCCCAGCAGAATGCCGACACTGGACAGGATCTGCGGCAACGGGAACCACGGTGAGCGATAGGCCCGCGGCAGATCGGGGCGACGAATCCGCAGGCTGACCACCGACACGGTCACCAGCAGGTAGGCAAAACTCCAGGCGCACACCGCCGCCAACACCAGGTGCATGATGTTGTCGGGATTGCCGCCCAGCCACCACGCATGCAGGCAAGGAATCAGCATCGCCACCAAGATGCACAGCAACGGCGTCTTGAAGCGAGGATGCAAATAAGTGAAGACCTTCGGCAATGCGCCGTCCACCGCCATGCCGTAGAGAATCCGTGGCACGCCGGCCATCAGGGTGTTGATGGTCGCCGCACCGGCGAACAGAAAGCCGATGCCCAGCCACATCGGGCCGATATCGCCCATGACCTGTTCGGCGAACCGCGGAATCGCCATGGGGGTGTCCAGCAGATGCACGCCGCTGGTGGCATCGAGCAGCACGTTTTCCACCTGGCGCTTCATCGCCGCACCGTAGATGAACATGCAGGTGGCGACGCTGAACAAGCCCAGCATCATGGCCCGGGGCATGGTCCGGGCGGAATTGCGCAGGTCCGGTGCCAGGGGCGTGACGAATTCGCAGCCGACGAACATGAACATGGCCATGCCCACCAACGACAACACCGTGACCAGATCGGTGCCCACCACGGAGGCGCCGAACCAGCCCTCCAGCTCCACCGCCGGCGCGGCGATCAGGCCCAACACGCCGAACACCATCAGGGTGGTCCACATGCCGAATGTCAGGATGATCTCCGCCCGGCCAAAGGCGCTGACGCCGAACGCATTGAGCACCCCAAACACCACCACGAAGCCCACGCCCAGCAACCAGGAACCGCCCGCCGATTCGGCCAGGGTGTTGAGGTGCTCGAAGTTCACCAGGGCCATGACCCCGGCCAGGATGGTCTCGGCGGTGCCGGCGAACACATGGACAATCAGATAGGCCGACAAGGTGCCGGTAATCGCGAAGAAACGGCCCATGCCACAGTTGATGTAGTCATAGACCGAGCCGGTGGTGGGAAGAATCGACGCGGCCTCGGCGAACGTCGTCGCCTGGGCCAGCATCATCACCACGGCGATCAGCATCGCCATGGCAAAGGCGCTGCCGCCGATGCCAAAGCCCATGGTCGCGGTGAGAATCACGGGGCTTGCCATGATCAGGCCAATGGTGCTGGCCAACGCGGTGGGAAACCCCACCGAACCCCGGTTCAAGTGCTCGGTGAGCCTGTCATTGATCGACATGGTGCAAGGTCCTCGAAAGCGCATTTTTAGTATGGATGCCACAGCCGTCCAGGACCCGGCGATCATGCCTTCCCCAACCGGTCCCTGATCGAAACGGCGTTGCGTGCAGCCTTACTCTGCGCCGCCCCGCCCCAGGCGTCTTGCCCGTGTCTGCCGGTGGTTTTGTTGCTGCCTGCCAACACCGCCACGCTGGCGGCCTGGGTCAACTCCTTGGCAGGCAGGTGAAAGACTTCCCTGGGTGCCGCTCCCTTTAATGCGCGCTCTGCTGTCCTATCACACTGGGGAATCCACCATGGAGCACACACGCCGTACACCTTTGCTGCGCAACGCCATCGGTTTGGGCATCGCCCTGCTGGTCGCCGACTCATCGGCCCAGGCCTATGAGCTTTACGCCGACGAAGACACTACCGTCACCGGTAACTTCCTGGCGGTCTACGGGCTGTTCAACAGCCGCAAGAACTATGACGGCACCTCCGGTGGTTCGAGCTGGCGCGAAGGTTTCATCAAGTATGGCCTGAGTATCGACCAGACACTTGGCAGCCTGGGCAGTGTCTACGGGACGGCCAATCTGGTCAGCTCCGGCACTTGGGGCGATGGCGATGCGGCCGGCCTGAGCGACGGTTCCGAACGCACCACCAAGTTCGACGAAGCCTTTGCCGGCTGGCGCTCGGGGGACTTGTTCCCGGCATTGGGCAAGGACGGTGTCGATCTGTCCTACGGCCGCCAAGTGATTACCCTCGGCGACGGTTTCATCATCAATGACGATGGCCTGAACCTGGGCAAAGGCGTGGCCGATGGCGAACTCAACCGTGGCGGCGCCTATTACCTGGCGGCCCGGCATGCCTTCGACGAAACCGCCGTCGTACGCCTGGGCGGCAAGGACGGCGTGCATGGCAGCCTGATGTGGATCAAGTCCGACAACCGCGCCCAGGCCAACACTGAAATGGCCGCCGGCACCCTGGAATACACCGCCGCACCAGGCACCCTGGGACTGACCTATATCCATGGCCTCGATGTCGACGACCGCTACGCCAGCGATTTCCAGAAGCAACGCGACGGCATGGACATCTACAGCCTGCGTGGCGCCGGCAATGCCGGCATCGAAAATGCTCATTTCTCTTTCGAGTATGCCTGGCAGGACAAGGACGCGGGCCCGGAGAAGGCCTGGTACGCCGAAGCCGGCTACACCTTCGCCGACCTGCCCTGGACGCCGGACCTGACCTATCGCTACAGCCGCTATTCCAAGGATTGGGACTCGATGTTCAACGGCCAGAACCGTGGCTACGGCACCTGGTTCCAGGGTGAAGTGGCGGGCAACTACGCCGGGCCATTCAACAGCAACACCGCCATCCAGCACGTCGGCCTCAAGCTCAAGCCGGCGGAAAACGTGACCCTTGGCGCGCTGTTCTTCGACTACCAGACCCTGCACAGCCGCCATGCGCTGAACCTCGATGCCCGGGAGCTGGACCTGTACGTGGAATGGGCGGTGAATGAACACTTGATCGTCACGCCGCTGGTGGGTTTGTACACGCCTGAGAAGGATGCGGACAACGGGGGCAATCAGGTGGGCGGCAACGGCACCAACGTCTACAGCCAGTTGGTGGTGGCGGTTCCGTTCTAGACGACCGACGGTAGGAGCTGCCGTAGGCTGCGATCTTTTGATCTTTCGCTTTCGATGCAAGTGTCTTTGGGAAGATCGCAGCCTCGTTGCACTCGTCAGCTCCTACGGGATAGCGATTGGTCTGTTATCTGTGTTGGTGCAACATGGTCTGGATCTGGTGGGTTGCCAGCCGGGTGCTTTGCGCCAGCTTGCGCACCTCATCGGCCACCACCGAGAAACCGCGCCCGACATCTCCGGCCCTGGCCGCCTCGATCGCGGCGTTCAAGGCGAGCAGATTGGTCTGGTCGGCAATGCCCTTGATCACCCCCACCACCATGGCAATCTGGGCGTAGGTCACCTGGTTCTGTTCCAGCATGCGCTGGTGGGTGGACTGGGCCGAGCGCTCATCGCTGATATCACGCACCGCACCGATGACCCGCACCAGTTGCCCATGGGGGTCACGTACCGCCCGACCGCGCTCGCGGCACCAGATGTAATCCCGGCTCTTGTGACGCATGCGGTATTCGAAGACGTATTCGCCGCTGCCCTGGGAACCGAGAATCTCGCGGTCGAAAATGGCCATGATCTTCGGCAGGTCGTCCGGGTGGGTGATGCCGACCTGGGCATCCCAGCCGTCGGGCAGGTCGCCAGGACCGTACCCCAGCAGCGCACGGAACTGACTCGAAAAACGCATGCCACTGGCCGGGTGCTGGAGATCGCCGTCGACCACGGTAATGTCCCAGCAGCCTTCCGTCAGGGTCGACTGCAGCAGTTCCCAGATCTGCGTGTCCTGCCGATGCTGATGCAACCGCAGGCAGTGTTCGTCCAGGCGTACTTCAAGCACCTGCTCCCGCTCGCGGGCTTGCTCCAGTTGCTGGCGAGCCAGGTTCAACTCATGCTCGCTTTGCTGCCAGCGCAAGGTTTGCGCTTGCACTTGTGCCTCGGCCTGGTGCAACTGCGCGGCAACGCTCGCCATTTGCCCCGCATACTGTTCAAGGACCATCCGCAGTGGCGGATACGCGTCGAGCATCGGCGTGGCCTCCGTTTCGCCGGCCAGCACACGCTGCACCTGTTCGATCAGCGCCAATTTCTGTTTGTTGGTCTGGAGAAACATCGCCCCCCCCCTTTGCCCATCAATTCGAAACCGAATCTGATCGCAAACCGGCCAGGCTGGCTTGTCCCTGGCTGCACAGGGCCTTGCTCCTGGCTGCCAATCGCTCGGGCTGGCAGCCACAGACATACCGCGCGGCAGGCACAGTCAAGCCGGGCGGTGGCACCGGGATTACCCTCGGGCTTTCCCTTGTTCGCGATCAGGAAACCCTCATGAGCGATATTGCCCTGCTGCCTCTGGTCGAAGCCTTCCTCGCTAGACATCCCGCCCTGTTCATCGACGGTGGCTACGTCGAAAGCCAGAGCCGCCAGACGTTGGACGTCGTCAACCCCGCCACCGGCCAAGTCATCGCCCAGGTCAGCGACGCCGCCCCCGGCGACCTCGATGGGGCGGTGGAATCGTCCCATCGCGGCTTCAAGCAGTGGTCGCAAACCGCGCCAGCGGTCCGCGGCCATGTGCTGCTCAAGTTGGCGGACCTGTTGGAGCGCAACCGCGAGGAACTGGCGCAGATCGAAACCTGCCAGTCGGGGAAGATCATCCACATCTCCCGGGCCTTCGAAGTCGACCAGGCCGCGCACTTCCTGCGTTACTACGCCGGCTGGGCGACCAAGATCGGTGGCGAGACGATCACCCCCTCGTTGCCTTCCTTCGCTGGCGAACGCTACACCGCGATCACCTTGCGTGAACCGGTCGGGGTGGTGGTCGGTATCGTGCCGTGGAATTTTTCCACCATGATCGCCATCTGGAAACTGGCCTCGGCCCTGGTCACCGGCTGCAGCATCATTATCAAGCCCAGCGAGTTCACCCCACTGACCATCCTGCGCATCGCTGAACTGGCCATGGAAGCCGGGCTGCCGGCCGGTGCCCTGAACGTGTTGACCGGTGGCGGCCAGGTGGGCAAAGGACTGATCGAACATCCTGGGACCAATAAGGTGTCATTCACCGGTTCCGTGCCCACCGGCCTGGCGGTGGGCCAGGCGGCCATGGGCGCCGGGTTGACCCGTGCGACCTTGGAACTGGGCGGGAAGAATGCCGCGGGGTTCCTGCGTGATATCGACCCCGAGGTGGCGGTCAACGGCATCATCGAGGCGGGCTTCCTGCATTCGGGACAAATCTGCGCGGCGGCGGAACGGTTCTTTGTCCATCGCTCGCAGATCGAGTCGATCATGGACAAACTGGCCCAGCGCTTGAGTAAGCTCACCATTGGCTCGCCCCTGGACGAACGCACCGAATTCGGCCCGGTGACCAACCGCCAGCACCAGCACAAACTCGGGGATTTCTTCGCCAAGGCCCGCGCGCAGAACAACACCATCGTCCACGGCGGCAAGCTGATCGAGGGGCCGGGTTGCTACGTCGAGCCGACCATCATCCTCGCCAACCGCCGCGACGACAGCCTGCTCAACGAAGAAACCTTCGGCCCGATCGCCACGTTTTTCCCTTACGACACAGAGGAAGAACTGCTGGAACTGATGAACGACACGCCCTACGGCCTCAGCGCCAGCCTCTGGACCAATGACCTGGGCAAGGCCCTGCGCATGGTTCCCGCCATCGAAGCCGGCACCGTATGGGTAAACATGCACACCCTGCTCGACCCGGCCGTGCCCTTTGGCGGCAGCAAATCTTCCGGGATGGGCCGTGAATTTGGCAGTGCATTCATCGATGACTACACCGAACTGAAATCGGTGATGATCCGCTACTGAGCAACAAAAGGGCTCTGGAGCAACATCCCAGAGCCCAACCCACCCAAAGCCCCTTAGCGGACTGTGTACTGCTACTTACTTAAGAAAAATGATGGGCCCGTGGCGAGGGAGCTTGCTCCCGCTTGAGTGCGAAGCGCTCACAAAGGGGCCGCTGCGCAGCCCTGCGGGAGCAAGCTCCCTCGCCACAGGTTTGTCGGCGGCCTTAAACAAACAGTCCCCCTGTGGGAGCAAGCTCGGCTCCCACAGGGTAATGGGCTGCACAAATTCCGGGGTTCGCCACAAATCCCCCCTGTGGGAGCAAGCTTGCTCGCGATGGCGGAGGGTCAGTCAATGATGAGCCCTCTGCCCCAACGCCTTCGCAAGCAAGCCCACTCCCACCGTTTCACCGCCGGCAGGCGTTGACCGGCGGTACTCGGCCGCGCCAGGGTTGGGCGCGTTCCAGTTGGGCGGCCAGGGCCAGCAAGGTGTTTTCTTCACCAAAGCGCCCGGCGAAATGCGCGCCCATCGGCAAGCCATTGGCGTTCCAGGACAATGGCACCGACATCGCCGGCTGGCCGCTGGCATTGAACAGTGCAGTGAATGGCGAATAGCTGTGGTAGCGCTCGATCAGTTGGTCCAGGCTCATGCACACATCCTGCAGGTCCAGCTCGCCAATCCGCACCGGCTCGCGGGTCAGCACCGGGCTCAGGATCACGTCGTAATCCTGCATGAATACCGCCAACTGCCGACCGAGGGCATGAATCCATCCCACCGCCGCGGCATATTGGGCGCCGCTGACGTTGCCCTTGTCCCGCAAGATAATCCGGGTACGCACCTCCAGTTCTTCCGCCTGCACGGCAAACCCGCGCATCTGGCCCAACAGGTCGACATAGTGCCGAGAGCTGGCGCCAATGATGGTGAACACATGGTCGAAAAACTCCAGCAACCCCACCGGCAGGCTCACCGGTTCGACACGATGCCCCAACGCCTCGCACAACCGTGCCGCCTCGCCCACCGCCTGGAGGCTTTGCGGCGAAGTAGGCCAGGGGTCGAGCTGCTCGACCAAGGCGATGCGCAGCGGCTTGGGATCCGCCTGCACCGCCATCACATACGGCAACGCCTGGACCGGCGCGGCATAGGGCGCGCCCAGGTCCATCCCGGCGGTGGCATCCAACAGCGCCGCACTGTCGCGTACTGACAGCGTGATCGCATGCGGCGTGCCCATCCCCGCCCAGCCCTCGCCCATTACCGGTCCCGACGGCATCAGCCCACGGCTGGGCTTGAACCCGAACACACCACAACAGGACGCCGGCACGCGCAATGAACCGCCGCCGTCGTTGCCATGGGCGAACGGCACCCCGCGGGCCGCCACCAACGCGGCAGCGCCGCCGCTGGCGCCACCGGCACTGTGTGCAAGGCTCCAGGGGTTGCGGGTGGCACCGAGGCGCGCGGACTCGGTGGAATACGACGTGCCGAACTCAGGCGAGGTGCTGGTGCCCATCACCTGGCATCCGGCACGGCGCAGACGCGTCACGACTTCCGATTCGAAATCCGCCCGACAGTCGCCCAGCGCGCGCGAGCCGTTGGTCATCGCCGCGCCAAGCACCGGCGAGAACAGATCCTTGATCAAGGTCGGCACACCGGCCAGCAGGCCTTGGCCAACCTGTGGCGTGCGCGCCGCCTGCCGGGCCGAATCGTACAAGCGCTCGGCCACCGCATTGAGCTGTGGCTCGACCCGTTCCAGGCGCTCGATGGCGGTTTCCAGCAGTTCGCCGGGCTGGACTTCGCCACGCCTGACCCACTCGGCCAGCGCCGTGGCATCTTCACTGTCCATCAGTTGGTGAATGTCTTGCATACCCATGTTTCAGGTTCCTTATGTCACGACGATTGATGTGAGCCGACGGTGCTTGCTTGTCCCTGAGCCCTTCTCCGCAGGCCGACAACGACCCAGAGCAGCGCCAAGGCAAAACTGCTCAGGGCCAGCCACTGGATGGCGTGACGCAGGTCGCCGGCGAAGACAATGACCAAGGCCACCACCAGCGGACTGACGAATTGGCCGATGTACAGGCACGAGGTAAACCCGCCCATGCCCCGGCCGCGGGTGCTGGCGGTCAAGGCATTCATCACCGGCGCCATCACGTTGGGCACCAGCAACCCCGCCCCCAGGCCTTGGACGAACACCGCCACCAGCACGTCGTTGTAACTTTGCCCGCGCATCCGCAGCCACAGCCCCAGGCCCATCAGGCCGAGCAGCAGTGCGTTGCAACCGGCGATGCCGAAGCGGCGGCGCAGCAACGGCCACATCATCGAACCGCCCAAAGTCGCCAGCAGGCTCAGCCCGGCGGCCAGGCCGATCATGGTGCTAGAGGTGATGCCCAGGCTGACCAACAGCGTCGGCGCCTGGATCGGCATGACGAACGTCAGGACCATGCCGCCCAGGATCATCAGGTAGCCGGCCAGCAGTGGCAGCACGGCGACCTTGGCCGGCCCCGACTCGTCGACGCGTGGCTCGGTCAGGTGTGGCTTCGCCACCGGCGGTTCCCAGAGCACTTTCAGCATCGCCGGCACCAGCAGCAACGGCAGCAGATACAGCAGGAACGGCGCACGCCATGAATGCTCGCCGAGCACACCGCCCACCACGAAGAACAGCGCGCCCACCAGGCCGATAGTCACCACCTGGCGATTGACGTAGCGCAGCCGCTCCTCGCCCTGCCAATAGTCGGCGATCAGCGTCGCGCAGCAGGTCATCACCGCCGCCTCCGTGCAGCCGAATAACAGCCGCGCCCCCACAATCGAAGGCAGGCTATCGAGCAGTGCCGGCAACGCGCCGAGCAAGGCGTAGAGCACCGTGGCAATTACCAGCAAGGCCTTGCGTCCAACCTTGTCGGCCAACCAGCCCGCCAAAGGCGCGCACACGGCAATCGCCAGGGCCGGGCCGGTGATCGCCAACGGCACCAGCAGATCGGCCCGAGGTTCCAAGGGGCCGAATTCGGCGCCCAGCCTGGGCAGGATGGGCGTGACCATCACCGCGCCCATGATCGTCAGGCTGCTGCCCAACATCAGCACCCCGCCTTCGCGCCAACCGGCCTGGCGCGACGGGGTGGCCGCCGGTGAAACGGAATTTGATTGGTTCATGGCGAGCCTCTTTTAGAAACTGTGAGAAATACGCAGCGCCGTGGTGTAGCCCTCGGCGCGGTTTCGCGCATCGAGCTCCTTGTAGACATGCAGCCACACCGGGGGTATGCCGGGCTTGAAGTAGCTCACCGCCGGCCCGCCCGCCAACACCCGGGCGCGATTGCCCGCTTCCAGGCCCGGCGCATCGTCGTCAGTGAATTGCCGGTAGTAAAAACCGCCCACGCCGACGGTGCATGGGCCGACGTGTTGGCCCACGGCGAATTCGTGACGGTACTCGACGCCATTCTTGTAGTCGGTGGCGTGGTTGCGCGTATTGATGTCGGCTTCGAAGCTCGAAGACACCTCGAAACCGCTGTCGGAGATGTACGTGGCGTTGAGGATCGGTGAGAAGGTCCAGTGGTTGAGACCCGGTGAGATCAAGCGATCCTTGTCGTAGTCGCCCGTGGGGGCCTGGATCTGGAACTGGGCGTTGACGAACAGGTTCGGCGACAAGGTCCACTGCAGGATCACCGGCAGCACCTGTATATCGGCCATGCGGAACAGATCGGCGTCCAGGTCCAGCGGCCCGACAGGGGTCTGCACCCGTACCGAGGCGTCCATCTGGAAGAACGGCACGACGGCGCCGAAGCCATACTTGGCGCCCAGCACGGTGTGATCGGTCATGTGCATGTAGGCGACGCCGAGGGACAAGATATCCAGGGACAAATTGTTGTCCACGGACTTGCCGTGACGATCCTTCTGCACGTTGGCCGAGTAGAACGCGGTGCGCAGGCCGACGGTGCCAAAGGGCGTGGCCGGCGGCATCATCCCCGCGCCGAAGTCGTAGACCCCGAACGCCGTGGTCGGCGCACCGTTTTCGGTGCCATGGGCAGCGCCACACGCACCGATCAGCCCCAAACTCAACCCAATACAGCGCCAGGCGTTTGCTTTTTTATTTTGATTCATCGAATGCCCCTCCAACCCTGTGGTGTTGGGGCCATCCTAGGGAGCCGGCCAGATCAGCCGTTATCCGTTTTCAGCACAGTTGGGTACGGCGCAGGGTTTGCGAAGGTGTCTCGCCGAACAGCACCCGATAATCGCTGGAAAACCGGCTCAAGTGCCAGAACCCCCAGCGTGCCGCCACCTCCTGCACACCTTGGGCATGGCCGCCGCTGCGCAGCTCACGGCGCACGGCATTGAGGCGCAACGCCCGCAGATAGGCCACGGGGTTGATACCCAGGGTCTCCTGGAAGCAATACTGCAGTTTGCGCCGGCTGGCACCAATGTGGTTGCACAGGTCGAGGATCGACAGCGGCTCATCGACATGGGCCAAGGCGTACTCCCGGGCGCGGTCGACCATGCGTTTGCGCGCCGTGGGGTTGAGCGGCGGCGCCGCGTCCGGCGCCACCAGTTCCAACAGGTGCAACATCACCGTGTCGCGCAGGCCACGGCGAATCGACTCGTAGCCGAGCAATGAGTCACGCCCCTGCACGCCCCCTTCAAGCTCATCGAACATCGCCGCAAGCTCGGCGGGCAGCGTCGAGTCGCCGAGACGGTAACACTTGGGAAGATCGGTAATTCGAAAGCGACTGCCTTGGCGCTCCAGCACATGCTCCAACGCCTGCTCGTCGACGGCGACACCGAGCAGGTCCAGATGTTGGGGCGTGCGCAACTCAGGCAGGTTATGGCCACGAGCAACCAACAGGCTCGACTCGACAATCGGGTGGCCGGAGCAAAAGACCGGCCCGTCCGCACTCAGCGGCACGCTGAAAGTGATGGAGCCCTCCCAGGCCATGCCTTGCTTGGTCAGGGCCTGGTTAGAGCGGTCGCGCACCAGCTGCATCCACTCCGAGCGGAACTCGATCAATTCGCCGTCGAAGCGCCCGGGGGTCAACTGGTCATAGCAAACCTGCCAACCGCCCATGTTCCGGGCGTGCTCGTCGATGTCCGTGGTGCGAAACCGATTGATCGGCAGCATCGGAAACCCATCCGACGAGACCACGGGCTGCACCATGTTGTCATTGTTCATTGACCCGACCTTTGATGATTCCAGGGCATACGGGTCAAAGCTCAGGCAAGTTCCATTCCGCCCCGTGGGCCGGTGGTGCAATTGTTCCGAAAACGGATAAGCGGCCCGGGTTCAGCTGCCAGCGTCGGCATGGGCCTCTTCGAAGAAATAGTCCTTCCAGCTGTCGGCCTTGTTTTTCAGCACGCCCAGTTCATGCAGTTTCTCGGCATAGATGTAGGTGCGTTGCGGAACGACGGTGAAGTCGATTTCAGGGTCAGTGACGATTTTTTCCACCAGCGCCAGCGGCAACTTGGACTGCTCTACACGGATATAGGTCTGGGCCGCGGCCGGCTTGTCGGCCTTGATGATGCGTTGCGCCTCCACCAGGGCGTCGTAGAACGCCTTGTAGGTCTTGGGATTTTCGTCGTGGAATTTTTCCGTGGTGTAGAGCACGTTGAACGTCGCCGGCCCGCCCAGCACGTCATAAGAGCTGAGCACCTTGTGCACGGTGGGGCTTTGCAGTGCCTGGTACTGGAACGGTGGGCTGGAGAAGTGCGAATTGATTTCCGACTGACCGGCGATCAGCGCCGCCGTTGCATCGGGGTGCGGAAGGCTGACCGAGATATCATCGAACTTCTTGAAGTGATCGTTCCCGAACACCTTGGCGGTTTCGATCTGCAACGTGCGCGACTGGAACCCGACGCCCGCCGCCGGGACGGCGATCCGGTCCTTGTCGGTGAAGTCCTTGAGGCTCTTCACGTTCGGGTTGTTGGTCAACAGATAGTTGGGCATCGACCCCAGCGAGGCGATGGCCTTGACGTTCTGCTTGCCGCGGCTCCGATCCCAGATCGTCAGCATCGGCGGAACGCCCGCCGACACCACATCCAGGGCGCCGGTCAGCAAGGCTTCGTTCATCGCCGTCGCGCCGGAAATGCTGTTCCAGTCCACTTTGATATCCAGGCCTTGAGCCTTGCCGTGCTTCTCGATGAGCTGCTGGTCGCGGACCACATCGAGGATCAGGTAGCCGATACCGAATTGCTGGGCGATGCTGATCTTGCCTTCGGCGTGGGCCAAGGGGTTGAGCAGCGCCGTCGCCGCCAGGGAAACCAACAAGGTGAGCGCAGAACGCTTGAAAGCCATGGTCTGGTGAACCTCACAGTAAATAGACAAGACGATCACGACTTTAAAGCTATAAGAATATTAATTTAAATACCTAAATAGCATATCAATAGCACCTGAATGTTCGACATGCGGCCCCATGAATTCGCACTCACGAGCGCGATCCCTTGATAACCTTGCAGACCTCCCTGACGAACACCCGGCGCGAAGCGATCATGAACGAGATGAGCCTGGACATCGGCATCGCCGCCGAGTCCATTACCCAACCGCGCACCGTGGTATTCCTCGCTTACCCGCAGATGGGCCTGCTGGACCTGACCGGCGCCCAGACCGTGTTCTGGGCCGCCACCAAAGCCATGACCGAACGCGGCCTGCCCGGCTACGCCATGCACACCGCCAGCCTGGCAGGCGGGTTGATGCAAAGCGCCGAGGGCCTGGTCGTGGACACCCGTGCCCTGCATGAACTCGATGGGACGCTCATCGACACCCTGATCGTCCCCGGTGCACCGGACATACAGCAAGCGATGATCGACTGTGTCGACCTGGTGCAATGGCTGCACGATGCTTCGGCCCACGCCAGGCGCACCGCATCGGTGTGCAGCGGCACCTTCCTCATGGCCCAAGCCGGGTTGCTGGACGGACGCCGGGCCGCCACCCATTGGGCCATGTGCGAGATGCTCAAGAGTGGGTTCCCGTTGATCGAGGTGGACCTCGATGCGATCTTCATCCAGCAGGGCAACGTGTGGACCTCGGCCGGGGTCAGCGCCGGCATCGACATGGCCCTGGCATTGGTCGAAGCCGACTGCGGTCGCGACGTGGCCTTGCAGGTAGCCCGTGAGTTGGTGGTGGTTCTCAAGCGCCCCGGCGGGCAGGCGCAGTTCAGCCAGTTGTTGCAATCCCAGACGCAGGACAGTGCCGGGTGCGACGAGTTGCACGCCTGGATGACCGATCTCCTGGACGACAATGACCTCACCGTCGAACGGTTGGCCCGCCAAGCCAGGATGAGCCCACGCAATTTTGCCCGAGTCTACAAACGCCATACCGGACGAACCCCGGCCAAAGCCGTGGAAATGTTCCGCCTTGAAGCCGCGCGTCGAATGCTCGAAGACTCCCAGCGCAACATCGACCAGATTGCCCGCGCCTGTGGCTTCGGGGACGAGGAACGAATGCGCCACACGTTCCAGCGCCACCTGTCGATTTCCCCCCGGGAGTATCGCAACCGGTTTTCCCGCTGAGCGCGAGCCCTGCGGCGTCGTCCTGTCAGGCCACTCGCCTGGATCCCTCCTGCGACTCGCCCTGCTCGGCCAGGAGCGCGCTGCACCGGGAACGCAACCACCGCTCCCCCGGGTCATTGTGCGAGGCACCGCGCCAGACCATGGAAAGCGCGTGCTGGGGCAAGCAGATCGGGGCCGCTTGCGCGCGCATGCCGGTCGTCACCGCCATGGCCTGGGCAACGTAATCCGGCACAATGGCGATCATATCGCTCTCGGCCAACAGCATGGGCAAGGCGCTGAACTGCGGCACGGTCAAGACCACCCGGCGCTGGCGGCCCATCAGGCATAACGCGCGGTCCGAATCATCGATGACATTGCCCATGGACGACACCACGGCATGGGGCCGACGGCAGAATTCGTCCAAGGTCAGTTCGCCGGGCTGCGAGTCGGCGCGCAACAGCACCGGCCGAATTGGCCGCAGTGTCTTGCGCCGGGCATTGGCCGGCAGTTCCAGGGTCGGGCTGATGCCCAGGGAAATCTCGCCGCTGGCCAACAGTTGGGATACCTGCCATTGATCGGCCCGACGCACCACCAAGGTGGTGCGAGGTGCCTCGACCCGCAGGCGGCGCAACAGCTCCGGCAGCAGCGCGTACTCGACGTCGTCGCAAAGGCCGACATGGAAGGTCGCCTCGCTGGTGGCCGGCTCGAATGCCTGGCAACGGCTCAAGGCAGCGGCGATGCCGTCCAGGGCCGGTGACAGATTGGAGAAGATTTCCCGCGCCCGGGAGGTCGGCTCCATCAACCGTCCGGAACGGATGAATAAGGGGTCATCGAACATCAACCGCAGCCGCGCCAGGGCGCTGCTGATCGTTGGCTGGCCGAGAAACAGCTTTTCGCTGACGCGGGTCACGTTTCGCTCGTGCATCATGGTTTCGAAGACCACCAGCAGGTTGATGTCAGCACGACGCAGGTCATTTCTGTTCATCATAGTCGTCGCCCCAGGCACCAGGCCATTGAGTCAGGAGTGGACACGTTCATCGCCTGCGTCCTCCATCAAGGCCTACGGCGACGAGGTGTTGAAAGCGTAATCCCCGCGGCGCACCCGGTCTGTTGTACGTGGGGACCCTCGCCTCACCCTTTGGGCCATGCCATCAATACTTCGGTATACACCCAGGCCCGGACAAACCCTGCCTTTGTGGCGAGGGCGCTTGCTCCCGCTGGGCGGCGCCGCGGCCCCAACACTGTCAACGCGGTGTGCCAGGTTGATCCAGTCCGCTTGGATTGGGGGTGCTTCGCACCCCAGCGGGAGCAAGCTCCCTCGCCACAGGTTTGTGTTTTGTTGGCCGATGGCGTGGATTGTTCAAATCCCATTATTTGCGCCCCCAACCTGTGGCGAACCCTGCCGTTGTGGCGAGGGAGCTTGCTCCCGCTGGGCCGCGCAGCGGCCCCCTCTTTGTCACGGCCTGGCGGAATTTCAGGGTTTTATGTCCTACCTCAAGCAAAGCGGCGCTTCGTAAGATACGAACCGATGCTCTGCCCCCGACATCCCAGAGCGAGACCACGTAATAACAGAAGGTCTGCCAGCGTGCCCCTACCCTCCGCGATGCTCAAGCATGTCTATGACAGCCTGCGATACACGCCAAGCCAGGGCGGGTCTCGGCCGTCGATGGGCATCAGCACCCACCCACTGCTCAACGCCCTGGGCTGGGCGGTGGGCCTGGTGGTGGCCTGCGGGATTGTCATCATCAATTCCGAAACCCATTCCGACCTGGCCCCGACCCTGCTGTACATCACCTTGTTGTTGATGGCGGCCAACCTGTTTTCCATCAACCTGGTGATCACCGTCGCGCTGATGTGCATGGGCTTGCTCACCGCGATGTTCTTGTACAACGGCGGCTATCATCGCTGGGAATCGACCACCGGTTTCTTCCGCTGCCTGACCGCACTGTCGGCCATTGCCTTCCTGGCCCTGCGCAGCAAGCAGGCATCCGACAGCCTGCGGCACAACGAGCTGTACCTGATCGGCGCACAGCGCCTGAGCCAGACCGGCAGCGTGGGTTTTCACGGCGATCGGCAAGCGATGTCCTGGTCGGCAGAGTCGGCGCGGATCTTCGAATACCCACCCAGCAGAATCCCCACGGTGTCGATGCTGCTAGAGCGCACCCATCCCGAAGACCTGGAGCTGGCGCGCGGGGTTTTCCAACAGGCCGCCGCTGGCGAACCGCAGATCGAGGTCAAGCTACGGCTGCTGATGCCTGATGGACGCATCAAGCACATCCACATGATCGCCAGCCCGCTGCTGGTCCAGCATGGCCGTTGCCAGTACCTCGGCGCACTCATGGACATCACCGCCAGCAAACAGGCCGAAGAAGCCTTGTTCCGCACCCAGAGCCAACTGGCCCATGTCACTCGCTTGACCTCCCTGGGGGAAATGGCCGCATCCATCGCCCACGAGGTCAACCAGCCGCTGACGGCCATCACCAGCAGCGGCGAGGCCTGCCGCCGGTGGCTCGAACGTCCCGAGCCGGACCTTGGAGAAGCCTTGGATTGCCTCGATCGGATCGTCGCCAACGGCTGTCGCGCCAGCGAGGTCATCAGCGGTATCAGGGCGCTGTCGCGCAAGTGCGACCCGCTGCGCCAGCCCGAGCGACTGGACGACATCGTCCGCGAGACCCTGAACCTGGTCCAGCAGCAACTGGCGCATCATAAAGTCCGGGCGAAGGTGGACCTGGCAGCGACCGACGGCGAAGTCAGCGCAGACCGGGTGCAACTGCAGCAAGTGATCATCAACCTGATCATCAATGCCTGCCACGCCATGGACGGGGTCAAGGTCCACGAACGAACCCTGCTCATACGCACCTGGACGGAGAATGACGAAGTGCTCCTGGAGGTGACCGACCACGGAACCGGCATTGCGCCCGAGGTCTTGCCGTCATTGTTCAATGCGTTTTTTACCACCAAGGAAAACGGCCTGGGCATGGGCCTCTCCATCTGCCGCTCCATCATCGACTTCCATGACGGCAGGATCTGGGCGACCAGCGAGGCCGACCAAGGCACCTCGTTCAAGTTCGCGCTGCCGCGGCTCACTTGCACCGCTCCGTCGGGAAACAGCCAATGAACGCCATACAGCCCACGAGTCCGGTCATCGACAACGACCCCATCGTCTATATCGTTGACGACGACGCACCGCTGCGCCAATCCCTTGGGAGCCTGCTGCGCTCCATCGGCTTGCAGGTCCATCTGTTCGGTTCGGTCCCGCAGTTCATGGACCATCCCAGGCCCGACGTGCCCAGTTGCCTGGTGCTGGATGTCCGGCTGCAAGGTACCAGCGGCCTGGTTTGCCAACGGCAGCTGGCCGCCGCCAATGTTCAATTGCCGATCGTGTTCATGACCGGTCACGGTGACATCGCCATGACCGTGCGGGCGATGAAAGCCGGTGCCGTGGACTTCCTCGCCAAACCGTTCCGCGAACAAGACCTGATCGACGCCGTGACCGCCGCCCATCACCAGGACCGCCAGCGGCGCGAGTCCGAACGCAGCCATCAGCAAGTGCTTGACCGCCACGCCACCTTGACGTCCCGGGAACAGCAGGTCATGGCGCTGGCGGTGTCGGGCCTGATGAACAAGCAGATCGCCGGGGAACTGGGCTTGAGTGAAATTACCGTAAAAATTCACCGCGGCCAGGCCATGCGCAAGATGTGCGCGCGCTCGTTCGCCGATCTGGTGCGCATGGCCCAGGTGTTGGAACTGCGCGGCGAGCATTAGAAAGTTCATACCCACGTATACTTGGCGGAACCATCGGACGGCGTATCTTGCAGTGACACGGGCGCCTTTATGGCTACCTGATATCACCTCCAGGTATCGACATGTCCAACACGGCAATTATTTCAATCATTGATGACGATGAGTCAGTTCGAATTGCATTGGATGGCTTGTTACGCTCCCACGGTTACCAAGTTAAAACATACGCCAGCGCCTTGGATTTTCTATCGTTCGGTGAACTTGAAAGCACGGCGTGCCTGATATCGGATATTCAAATGCCTGGCATGACCGGTATTCAAATGTACGATCGATTGGCGACCCTGGGCATTCTTATCCCGATCATCTTCATCACTGGATATCCCGGCGTCCCCCCTCCTGTCAGCGTTGCCGCACCCAAGCCAGTCGCATTTTTGCCGAAACCCTTCGACTGCGCTGAGTTGATCGCCTGCATCGAATCGGTATTTGCCCGGTCTGCTTGACCACTGCGCCCCCTCATACCTTTGTATAGATCACCCCTACCCAGGCATAGCCCCGATGACCTTATGTAGAAGTGTTAAACACAGGTCCTGCCAATAAGCTTTCCCACAGCGAACCGAAACTGAATGTGCTCGATATCAATTCATTGAAGCCAGGCGTTTTTGGAGTACTTCGCGACACGGTCACGCTGAAACAGTTAAACAAATCAACGTATCGATTTTGTCTTCGGGAGCTCATCATGAAACACCATATTCTGGTTGTTGGCGCAGGTTTCGGCGGGGTCTGGAGCGCATTGAGCGCCGCCCGGCTGCTGGACCAACACGATCGCAATGACGTGCAGATCAGCGTCCTGGCCCCCCAGGCTGAACTGCGCATCCGACCTCGCTTCTACGAGCCAGACGTCCATACCATGGCCGCACCGTTGGGTGACCTGTTCGACGCGGTGGGCGTGAAATTCGTCCAAGGCTCGGCGAGCAGTATCGATGTCGACAATAAGCGGGTTGGCTACGTGGATGCGTTCGGCACCCAGGGCACCCTGGGCTACGACCGCCTGGTGCTCGCGGCGGGCAGCCAACTGGTTCGCCCTGACCTCGAAGGCATGATCGAGCATGCGTTCGACGTTGATGAAATCGAACAGGCGGCCCGTCTCGAGGCCCACCTCAAATCCCTGAAAAATCTACCAGACAGCCCGGCCCGCAACACGGTGGTGGTGGCCGGCGGCGGCTTTACCGGGATCGAAACCGCCACCGAAATGCCCGCACGCCTGCGCGCAGTCCTCGGCGAGGATGCGGACATCCGCGTCATCGTGGTGGATCGCGGGCCGCAGATCGGCGCAGCGTTGGGCGACGGTATTCGTCCATCCATCGTCGAGGCGTCGGAGCACCTGGGTATCGAATGGGTCCTCAACGCCTCGGTCGAGTCGGTGGATGCCGGTGGCGTTACCCTGTCGAGCGGCCAGCGTATCGAGTCCCAGACCGTGATCTGGACCGTGGGGTTCCGCGCCAGTCCGCTGACCCAGCAGGTACCCGGCACCCGTGATCGCCAGGGTCGCCTGCACGTCGATGCCAACCTGAAAGTCTTGGGCCAGAACGACATATTTGCCAGCGGTGACGTGGCCTACGCCGCCACCGACACCCTGGGCAACTACGCGGCGATGTCCTGCCAACACGCCATCGCCCTGGGCCGCTATGCCGGCAATAACGTCGCGGCCGACTTGCTGGGCGTCGCGCCGATGGCCTACAGCCAACCCAAGTACGTGACCTGCCTGGACCTCGGTGCCTGGGGCGCGGTGTATACCGAAGGCTGGGATCGCCAACTCAAATTGGTCGGGCAAGAAGCCAAGGAGCTCAAGACCCAGATCAACACCGTGTGGATCTATCCGCCGGCGGCTGATCGCGCGACCGCCCTGGCCGCGGCCGATCCATCGATTCCGGTGGCCTGAGCCCCGTATCCGACCCCGGCCAGTCCCTCCTTTCTGCGCCGGTCTTTCCCGAACGCCTGCCAACGATGCTTGGGCAGGCGTTTTTTTTTGGCGCTCGTTCCCAAACCAGGTTGAATATCGTCACTGCCCAGCAAAATCCGTATCAATGCCCGCCCCTTACGCCTTGTGCACAAGGTAAGGTAGGCAGAAATCATTCGGATCGAGGTGTGCCGTGGCGTCCTATTCCTTGCGTCAGCTGAAGTACTTCGTCACCACCGTCGAATGTGGCAGCGTCGCTGAAGCGTCCCGCAAGCTGTACATCGCCCAACCGTCGATCGCCACCGCCATCAAGGGCTTGGAAGACAGTTTCGGCGTGCATCTGCTCATTCGTCATCACGCCCAGGGCGTATTGTTGACGCCTGGTGGCGCGCGTTTCTACCGCAAGGCCCAGGAGCTGTTGCGCATGGCCCGGGAGTTCGAGCAGAACGCGCTGGCCGACAACGACGTGATCAGCGGGCAGATCGACATCGGTTGCTTCGAAACCGTCGCCCCGCTCTACCTGCCACGGCTGATCGCCGGTTTCCGCGAGCGCTTTCCCGGGGTGGAGCTTCGCGTACAGGATGGCGAGCAACAAGAGTTGGTACAGGGCCTGACGGGGGGGCGTTTCGACCTGGCGATTTTCTATGAACACGACCTCGACAGCACCATCGAGACCGAAGCGCTGACGGCACCGCAACGCCCCTATGCGCTGTTGCCGGCGGGCCATCGTTTTGCCGATCAGGCCCAGGTGTCGCTGCGCGACCTGGCCCTCGAACCGATGATCCTGCTGGACGTGCAGCCCAGTCGCACCTACTTCGTGAGCATCTTCGAAGAGCTGGGCCTGACGCCCAACATTGTGTTCAGCTCACCGTCCATCGAGATGGTGCGTGGCATGGTCGGCCAGTCCTTCGGCTTCGCCGTACTGGTGACCCGCCCGCACTCCACCAGCACCTACGACGGGCAGCACCTGGTGTGCGTCGACATCGCCGAAGACGTGACCGGTTCGGCGCTGGTGGCCGGCTGGCTCAAGCGCGCCCACCTGACCAAACCCGCCCAATTGTTTGTCGATTACTGCAAAGAACAGTTCAAGCAATGGCTGGCCTGACGCCCCGTCAAACACCAGCCCCTGTGGCGAGGGAGCTTGCTCCCGCTGGGGTGCGAAGCGCCCCCATAAACAGGCTGCCCCAATCAACCTGGTACACCGCAGTGAACGCGTTGGGGCTGCTGCGCAGCCCAGCGGGAGCAAGCTCCCTCGCCACAAAAAACGGGGTTCGCCACAGGTTGGTGGTCGCCAAGAATGGATTTGAATAATCCCCACCACCGCCCAGTCAAACACCAGACCCTGTGGCGAGGGAGCTTGCTCCCTCGCCACAAAAAACCGATGATCGCCACAGGGTCGGTCTTTGCAAGTGAATGGGGTTTGAATGCCCCACCCACTCTCAGCCATACAAAAGGCGGTCTTCGTCACAAGCGCGATTCGCTGTCTAGCGAGCCGCCCAGGCATTGAACCGTTGTTCCAGTTCCTCGCCATGGTCGACCCAGAACTCCGCGTCCACGGCTTGGGCTTCAGCCAGGTTGGTCTCGGCGGTGGGCAACTGTTCCTGTACCGCCGCCGGCAACAACGCCAGTGTCTTGCGGTGCACCGGTCCATAAGGGATGTTTTCCGAAAACACCTTCTGGGTCTGCGGCTGGCTGGCAAAGGCAATGAACTGCTCGGCGAGAGCCTTGTTTGGCGTGCCCTTGACCACGGCCCAGTATTCCGGGTCGTACAGGCTCTGGGGCCAGACAATACTCAACTTCATGCCTTCCTTCTGCGCCGACGCGATACGCCCGTTGTAGGCCGCACTCATCGCCACGTCCCCCGCCACCAGCCATTGCGCCGGTTGCGCGCCAGCCTCCCACCATTGGATGTTCGGCTTGATCTGGTCCAGCTTGGCGAAGGCCCGGGATACGCCTTCTGGAGTGTTCAACACCTTATACAAGTCCTGCGCCTTGACCCCATCGGCCAGCAAGGCGATTTCCAAGGTGTACTTGGCCCCCTTGCGCAGGCCGCGCTTGCCCGGGTACTCGGCGACGTTCCAGAAATCCGCCCAGGACCTGGGTGCCTTGGCGAGCTTGGTCTGGTCATAGGCCAGGACCATCGACCACACGTAGGTAGCGACACCACACTCGTTGAGCGCACCCGGCACATAGTTCGCCGGGTCGCCAAGGCCTGTCAGGTCGAGCTTTTCGAACAAGCCTTCCTCACAGCCCCGCAGCAGCTCCGGGCTTTCCACTTCGACCACGTCCCAACTGGTGTGACCGGCCGCTACCATCGCCTTGATCTTCGACAGCTCACCGTTGTATTCGCCGGCCACGATGCTTCCTGCACCGCTGGCGTTGAAGGGTTGGAAGTAGGCCTTGTCCTGGGCCTGCTTGGTGGCACCGCCAAAGGAAATCACGGTCAAGCTCTGGGGCGCGGCCATGACGCTGGAACTCAACAACGCCAATGCACACGCAATATTGCAACGCAAGGATCTGGACATGGAGCGGTTCCTCGAAAATGCCGGCTCGCCCGCACGAGCCGGCGACGGGACTCAGAGGCGACCGTAAGCGCGGGCGGTGCGATCTACAGCTATACGGGTCTTGTCGACCAGTTCGTTGATGTCGGCATGGCTGGCGACCAGCGCCGGGGCCATGATCATCCGGCCCAGGGTGGAACGAATGATCAGGCCTTCCTCAAAACCAAAGGTGCGGCACTGCCAGGCCATGTCGTTCTCATTGGCGAAGCGCTTGCGACTGTCCTTGTCTTCGGCCAGTTGCAGGGCCGCCACCATGCCGGCGCCCTGGATCTCGCCAATCAGCGGATGGCCGCCGAACGCTTCGCGCAAACAGCGCTGCAAGTACGGCCCGGTGTCCTCCTTGACCCGCGTGACGATGCCCTCGTCGCGCAACGCCTTGAGGTTGGCAATCGCCACTGCGGCAGCCACCGGGTGTCCGGAGTACGTCAAGCCATGGGCGAACACACCGCCCTGCTCCACCAGCACCTCGGCCATGCGCTTGGACAGGATCAACCCGCCCATGGGGATGTAGCCGCTGGTCAGGCCCTTGGCGATGGACAACGTGTCGGGTTCGAAACCGAAATATTCATGGGCGAACCATTCACCGGTGCGACCGAAGCCGCCGATCACTTCGTCGGCGCACAACAGCACGTCGTACTGGCGGCAGATGCGCTGGATTTCCGGCCAGTAGCTTTCAGGCGGAAAGATCATGCCGCCGGCACCCTGGAACGGTTCGGCGACGAACGCCGCGATATTGTCGGCGCCCAGTTCGAGAATCTTTTCCTCCAGTTGTCGAGCAGCACGCAGGCCGAACTCGGCAGGCGTCAGGTCACCTTCATGGGCGAACCAGTACGGCTCATCGATGTGCGCCACATCCGGAATCACCCCGCCCATCTCGTGCATGAACTTCATGCCGCCCAAGGCCGAAGCGCCCAGTGTCGAGCCGTGGTAGCCGTTCCAGCGACCGATCATGACTTTTTTCTGGGGCTTGCCGAGGATCTGCCAGTAGCGACGCACGGTGCGAATCAGCACCTCGTTCGCCTCGGAGCCGGAGTTGGTATAGATAGCGTGGCTGTAGTGACCCGGTAAAAGGCTGAACAGCAGTTCCGACAGTTCCACCACGGCGGGGTGGGTGGTGTGGAAGAACATGTTGTAGTAAGGCAACTGCTCCAACTGACGGCTGGCAGCCGCCGCCAGGTCCTGGCGACCGTAGCCCAGGTTGGTGCACCACAGGCCCGACATGCCGTCCAGGTAACGCTTGCCGTCGTTGTCCCACAGCGCCAGGCCTTCACCCCGAACGATGACCCGTGGGCCTTCGGCATTGAGCGCTTTCTGGTCGAGGAACGCATGGATGTGGTGCGCCGCGTCCAGCGCCTGGTATTCGCGGGTCGTGCGGTTTGGATTCAGTGGCGCGTTCATCAGAGTTCTCCTTGCTTATTGGTCTTGAAGGCTTCGGTGGCCAGGGCAGACGCCAGTGGCTCGGGCTTGAACAGGGGTTTGCCCATCACGCACTTGACCCACACCACCGCGATCAGCGAAACGATGCCCAGCACCGCACCGGCGCTGGCAAAGATCGGAACGGTCATTTCGGGGCTGGGGGAAACATGCCAAATGGCAAAGAGCATGCCGGCGATGCCGAACAGCTGCGGCAACGGGTAGAACGGCGTCCGGAACGGCCGGTGCACATGGGGGTAGCGGCGACGCAGGGCAATCACGTTGATGTGGGTAATGATGTAGGCCAGCAGCCAGGCCAGGGCCGCAGCCAGTAGCAGAAGGTTGATGGCGTCAGGGCTGTCGTGCATCAGCAACAACGGCAAACCGGTCACCGCCGCGACAAACAGCACCGCGACCCACGGTGCGCCGCTGCGCTTGCCCTGCCGCTTGAAGACCCCGAACGCCTGCCCACTGCGGGCCATGCCCAGCAGCATGCGCGGGATGGCGGCGAGGGAACTGTTGAGCGTGCTGCACGTAGCGGTGATCGCGGCGGTCACCAGGAATACCTGCCCTGCTTCGCCGAACACCGTGGTGGCGAACAGATAATGAGGCAGGCCGTTACTGGCCAACTCCGCTTGCGGCACGGTGAGCAGAGCCCCCAGGCAATACAGGCAGATGACCACAAAGATCACGGTGAGGCCGATCATCATCGAGGCCGGAATGTTGCGCTCCGGACGTCGGGTCTCTTCCACCAGCGGACAGACGAACTCGGCCCCGACGAAGCCCCATACCGCCATCGCCGCCAGGGCAATCACGCCGAGCCCCAAGGGATTCCAACCAGAAGCCGTCACCAGCGTCGACACGTTGCTGGCGCCTTCGCTTGCCAGCGCCCCCAGCCCCATGACCACCAGCAGCACCGTCATCACCAGCGCCAACACGGTCTGCAAGCGCGAGAAAATATCGATGTTGAACAGGTTGAGCACGGTGAACAGGCACAGCACGCCAAGGGCTACGCTCAGGGGTGGCATCGAATGCGGATAGACCTTGTCGATGATGAATTCCATCAGCAGCAACTCCGCCGACAGGGCAAACATCGCCACCACCACATAGCCGGAGAAGGTCGCCAGGATGGCCGGGAACTGGCCGATTGCGACTTCGGTGTAGCTGCTCAGGCTACCGGCCCGAGGAATCATCAGCGCCAGTTCCGAGAACGAACAGGCGTAACTCAGGGCCAGCAGCCAGGCCAGGATCAACGGAATGACAAAGCCCAGGCCGGCCATCCCGGCGCCTTGCAGCATCAGCACCATGACGCCCTGGGAAACCACCAGGCCCACGGCCACCGCCAACAGGGCGCTCAGGCCCAGGCGGCGGCGCGGGCCTGCCAGGGATGGGGTAACGGTTTGTAGCGGCACGCTTGAGGAACTGTCCATCGGTTGCTCCGTTTTCTTGTTTTAGGGAGAACAAATCGATTGCGAGTGAAACCTGTGCTTGGGTCGTCAGCTACGCAGTTGGATCCAGGTGGTCTTGAGTTGCGTGTATTTGTCGATCGCATGCAGCGACAGGTCGCGACCGAAGCCCGACTGCTTGCCACCACCGAAGGGCACCGTGACGTCCAACGCATCCACGGTGTTCACCGACACCGTGCCGGCGTTCAGGCGCCGCGCCACGCGATGGGCGCGGTTCAGGTCGTCGGTCCACACGGACGCCGCCAATCCATAGATGTGCTCATTGGCCAGGGCGATGGCCTGTTCTTCGTCATCGAACACACTGATTGCCAATATCGGCCCGAACACCTCTTCCCGGGCCAACTGCATGGCCGGGTGCACGTGGGTAAAAATCGTCGGTTCAATGAAGTTGCTCGAACCTTCCAAGGTCAACTGGCGCCCGCCACAGACCAGGCTCGCGCCTTCGGCCTGGGCCTGCTGGATGTACTGCATGATTCGCGCGGTCTGGCGCGTATCGACAATCGCCCCGGCCCGACTCGCGGGGTCCAGTGGGTTACCCGGCTGCCACAGACGCGCCTGATCGATCAGGCGCTCGACGAACTCATCGTGGATCGAACGCTCCACCAGCAGCCGCGAGTTCGCCGAGCAGACTTCGCCCTGGTTGAAGAAAATCCCGAAGGCCGCTTTTTGCGCCGCCAGGTCCAGGTCCTGGCAGTCGGCAAACACCAGGTTCGGGCTTTTGCCACCGCACTCCAGCCAGACCTGCTTGAGGTTCGACTGGGCCGAGTACTGCATGAAGTATTTGCCGACTTCGGTGGAGCCGGTGAACACCAGCGAATCAACGTCCGGGTGCAAGCCCAGCGCCCGCCCCGCTTGTTCGCCCAGGCCCGGTACGACATTGAGCACGCCCGGTGGCACGCCCGCTTCCAGCGCCAGTTCAGCCAGGCGCAAGGCTGAGAAAGGCGATTGCTCGGCGGGCTTGAGCACCACGCTGTTGCCCGCCGCCAAGGCCGGTGCGAGTTTCCAGGCGGCCATGTCCAATGGAAAATTCCAAGGCACTACCGCCGCGATCACGCCCAGCGGCACACGAGTAATAGTGGCCAGGACGTTGGACGCCGAAGGGGCCACCTGGTCGTAGAGTTTGTCGAGGCTTTCGCCATACCAGGCAAACACATGGGCGGCGCCAGGCACGTCGATGTTCCAGGCATCCATGACCGGCTTGCCCATGCTCAAGGAATCCAGCAGCGCCAGCTCCTCGCGATGGGCCAGCATCAATTGCGACAGGCGCAACAGCACGGCTTTGCGCTCGGTCGGGGCCATGCGCGCCCAAGGGCCACACTCGAAAGCCTTTCGCGCACTCACTACGGCAAGGTCAACGTCCCGTTCACCACAGGCCACCACATTTGCTAGCCGCTGGCCATTGGCAGGGTTGATGACCTCCGAGCGCGCGCCGTCGAGTGCCTCGCACGGCTCGCCATCAATCAGGGCGCTGTCACGCAGGCGCAGGTGTGCAGCCCGGTTTTTCCAGTCATTGAAATCGTTCACCGCGATGTCCTTCGGTCAGATGTCGTTGGGGTTGCAGAGATAGCTCGCCAACCGATCCATCAAGCGATCGCAGGCAGCCATTTGTTCAACGCTCACGTTCTCGTCGGGCTTGTGCCCCTGGTCCATGCTGCCGGGTCCACAGACCACCGTCGGCACGCCGGCCTGGTGAAGCAGGCCGCCTTCGCTGCCAAAGGCGACGGTGCTGAAAGCGTCGCTGCCGCACAGGCGCGCAACCAGTTGGGCGGCCGCGCTTTCAGGCGAAGTGGCCAGGCCCGGGTAGGCCGACAGCGGCTCGAAACGAATCGCCGTATCCCCCACCACCGCCTGCATCGCCGGCAGCAGGGTCTGTTGCGCATAACCTTGCAACTGCTCGACCACCACGTGCGGATTGAAATCCGGCAAGGCGCGCACTTCGAAGTCGAAACGGCAATCGGCCGGGACAATGTTCAATGCCGTACCGCCCTGGATCACCCCGACCTGCACCGTGGAAAACGCCGGGTCGAAGCGCGGGTCGTGCCGTGACGGCTCGGCCAGTTCTGCACCGATCTCGCCCAGTCGCCCCATCAGGCGCGCGGCCTGCTCGATGGCGTTGACACCGTAAGGTGCATAGGCCGAATGGCAGGCCGCGCCTCGAACATGGCAACGCATCGCCAACTTGCCTTTGTGCCCCAACACCGGTTGGAGTTGGGTGGGTTCGCCGATCAGGCACAAGGCTGGTTGAGGGATGCGTTGTGGCAACACCTCCAACAGGCTGCGCACGCCCAGGCAACCGATCTCTTCGTCATAGGAAAACGCCAGGTGCACCGGCCGGCTCAGCGGGCTGGACAGAAACATCGGCACCGCCGCCAGCACCGAAGCCAGATACCCCTTCATGTCCGCCGTACCGCGCCCGAACCATTTGCCGTCTATCTCGGTCAGTCGGAACGGATCGACCGTCCAGGCCTGCCCATCCACCGGCACCACATCGGTGTGCCCGGACAACACCACGCCACCGGGCACCGACGGACCAATGCTCGCCAGCAAGTTGGCCTTGGTTCCCTCGGCGTTGTAGATCAGCTCGCTAACCACGCCCAGCCCTTGCAAGTAGTCGCGCACAAACTCGATCAAGGCCAGGTTCGAATCGCGGCTGACCGTGGCAAAGCCCACCAACCGTTCGAGCAACGCCCGGCTGCGCAGCTCACTCATCACCCGGCACTCCATAACTCGGCGCCAAGGTCGGGTTGAGCGCACGGGTCAGGTAATCCTGCAGTTGCGGCTGATAGGCGAGCCAGAGCTTTTCCAGCTCGCCTATGGGGTTTTCCTCGGCCCAGTCCACCCGCAAATCGACGATGGGCCACGTCAGGTCATCGACCACCGACAGCGCTGCCGAATGCACCGCCCCGGCCTCCCCGCCCGCCGCCTGCCCGGCCTGCAACGCGCTCATCAAGCGTGATGCAAGGCAGCCACCGCCCTGCTCGAAGGCGGTGACCATGGCCTCGATCACCGCAGCGTTGGCCAATAGATTGCCGGCGGCCACGCATTGCTCACCGGCCACGGCGTTGTGAGTGCCCAAGGTATGTTCGCCGCTGAACATCGCCGTGCGGCCCTCGGCATCGATTACCGCCACCTGGCGGTATTGGCTGTAGCCGTTGCGCCCCAGGGTCCGCTCCAGCGCCGCTTGCGCCACCTGGCCGCCGGCCAGTTCATCGAGCACCTGCGGCCCCAGGGCCGGCAGGGTAATGTTCTGGCTCGACACCGCGCCGACACCCGCCCGCAACCAGGGGCACCGGGCGCCGACGGCAATGCTCGAGGAACTGATGGCGATGCCCAACTGGCCGGTTTCGGCACAGCGTCCAACGATGGAAAAGGTCATGCTCCGCTCCTTATTCAGGGATTACCGCGATCACGTCGATTTCCATCAGCCACTGCGGCTGGCCCAAGGCGCTGACCACCAACCCGGTGGAAATCGGAAACACGCCCTTGAGCCACTTGCCGACCTCCTGGTACACCGGCTCGCGATAACGTGGGTCGATCAGGTACGTCGTGGTCTTGACGATGTGGCTCAGGTCGCTGCCGGCCTCTTCCAGCAATTGCTTGACGTTGCGCATGGCCTGCTCGGCCTGGGCGCGAGGATCGCCAAGGCCCACCAGTTGACCGTTGAAGTCGGTGCCAACCTGGCCGCGCACGTAGACGGTGTTGCCGGCGCGCACGGCCTGGCACAGGTCGTTGTCCATCGTCTGGTTCGGGTAGGTGTGCTTGGTGTTGAACATGCGAATACGTGTATGAGTAGGCATCAGCGGACTCCCGAGAGACTGGTTTTCGAACGGTGCGAATCGCTGTCCAGGGCCGGGGCCTGGCGCTGGGCGGCATCTTGGTAGGCGAGGTAAATGCGTTGCTTCACGATGTGGTCGGCAATGTGCCGGGCGTCATGCCAGACACCCCAGATGAACGCCGAGCCTCGACGTGACAGCCAGGGCAAGCCGACGAAATACAGGCCCGGCTCGCTGGAAACGCCGCGCTGATGGCGAGGCTTGCCATTGGCGCCGAGGGCGTCGACCTTCAGCCAGCTGTAATCCACCGAGTAGCCGGTGGCCCAGATGACGCTGGTCACGCCGGCGGCCACCAGGTCCAGTTCCAGGATCGGCTGGGTCATGCATTGCGGGTCGGGCAGCAAGTGACGGGCCTCAGGTTCGAGGGGCAGGTCCAGGCCGTTGCGGGCAATGTAGGCGTCGGCGGCATCCAACAGCGCCAGGTAGTTTTCGTCGCCACGGGCGATGTTTTCAGCGAGATTCGGTTCGAAGGTCACCACGCTGCCGTTGAACGATTGGGTCAGCCCCACCAGGGTGATGCCCTCGTGGGCCAACCGGCGAAAATCCACGGTATGGCCGCCGCGGGCACCGCTCACCGCAATGGTGACGTGCTCCTTGCCCGGCTTGACCGCCTCCGCATCCCACTCGCCCAGCACGCCCAGCCACCAGCAGAAATCGCGGTTGCGATAGGCCCGGGGCGGACGGTCATGGGCTCCCACCGAGAGATAGACCTGCTTGCCGGCGCGCTGCAGCTCATCGGCGATCTGCACCCCCGACGACCCGGCACCCACCACCAACACCGCCCCTTCGGGCAATTGCCGGGGGTTGCGATACTGGGCCGAGTGAAGCTGGGTGACCGACGTCAGATCCGGCGCAATCGGTGGAATCACCGGCCGTTGGAAAGGCCCGGTGGCGACCACCACATGGATCGCTTCGATCTGGCCTTCGGAGGTTTCGACAGTGAAGCCCGGCCGGCCGATATTGCGCTCGACGCCCCTGACCTCCACGCCGGTACGGATCGGTGCGGTGAACTTACGGGCATAGGCTTCGAAGTAATCGGCCACCTGGTCCTTGGTCGCGAACGCATCCGGGTCGAGCCCTTCGAATTCCAACCCTGGGAAGCGGTCATGCCAGGCCGGCCCGTTGGCCACCAGGGAATCCCAACGCGCCGTGCGCCAGGCCTCGGCAATGCGGCTTCGCTCCACGACGAGATGAGGCACGCCTTGACGGCTCAAGTGCTCACTCATGGCCACGCCGGCCTGGCCGGCGCCTATCACAAGCGTATCGATACGTAGGGTTTCATCGGGCATGTCTGTGCACTTCCGGCAGTAGGTTTGGTTCAGGCGGGCATGGCGCCGCCTCGGGTTTGGTTTTCTTGTTGTTCTGCGGTTGCGGTGATCGAGATGAGGTGTCGAGGCGATTGTGTTGGCAGGCGGGGATTTGCGAAACGAGGGTTTTTGTCGTTGCTGGGAAGGAAAAAAATGGGCTACTGCGCGGGAGCGATGGTCACGGCAACAAGGCGCGTCTCATTTGGACTTGATACCGGGCACCTGTGGCGAGGGAGCTTGCTCCCGCTGGGCTGCGCAGCGGCCCCAAACCCGTCACCGCGGCCAGTCAGACAGATAGCGTTCAGCTTTTTTAGGCTGCTGAGCAGCCAGCGGGAGCAAGCTCCCTCGCCACGGTATTCCGGTGCGGCAGACAATGGTTTATCCCGCCACGACGCCGGCCTGAGGGACTCACTCACTGCATCCGCGCCGGAAACGCCTTGAGCTCAAGCTTCTCCATCACCAACCCAATGAATGCCGAAACCGCCAGCGGCAACTGCCGCCGGCTCGGATAGAGCACATTCAGGCCGAAGCCGATGCGTTGGTATTGCGGCAGCACACGCACCAGCCTTCCGGCTTCCAGGTCGAGGCGGCTCAGCGCCCCTGGCAACACGGCGATGCCCAGGCCGGCGACGGTCGCCCGGCGCAACGCTTGGGCGGTGTTGGCGTGGAATCGGCTGGCGATCTGCACGTGCTCCTCGATGCCGCCCGGACCGACGAATCGCCAGTCGGTCAGGCCGCTGGGCTGGGCGAAGCTCACGCCGTCGTGGTGAGCCAGGTCCTGCAGCGAACGCGGTGCGCCACGTGCGGCAATGTAGGCGGGACTGGCAACCATGCCGTCGCCGTCATTGCTGAGCAGTTGGCGACCGACATACCCCGAGTCCTGCAACGGACCGCCGCGAAAGGCCACGTCGATGCGGTCGGCAATCAGGTCGACCCGGGCATCGCTGAGCACGAAATCAAGTTGCACTCGCGGATGCGCGGCTAAAAAGTCGGCCACCCACTCCATTGGGAAAAAGTCGAAGAAATCCGCCATCGCCGCAATGCGCACCAGGCCACCAGGCGCTTCGCCGCCCATCATCAGTTCCTGCCCTGCGTCCATCAAGCCGTCCACAGCGTCCACGCAACGCTCATAGAACGCCTGGCCCGCATGGGTCAACGTGAGCTTGCGGGTCGAGCGCTGCAGCAGGCGTGACGCCAACTGCGCCTCCAACTGCTGGACCCGTCGGCTGACCGTGTTCGAAGGCATGCCCAGCCGTCTGGCCGCTTCAGCGAAGCTGCCGCTGCGGACCACCTGGACGAACAGCGCAACATCGTTTAGATCGAGCATGGCGCCGACATTCCTTCGATTTATGGATGAGTTCAATCCGATTGTATCGACTAATCAAACCATTGGCAGGCCCTTATTCTTCGCCCATCGAGGCCCAACGCCCATGATTCGGAGGCAAGACCCATGAACAGCATCGTCGCAGCGCCACCCCGCGCCATCGTCCATCGCACTGCTGGCAGCAGTCATGGGCCAAGCAACCGGCTCATGAGCCCCGGCGACCTGGGCCAACTCTGCAAGCCATTCGTGTTTCTCGATCACTTCGCCTTCAACGCCGATGCCCTGCAAAGAGGTTTCGGCATGCACCCGCATTCCGGGATCGCCACGCTGACCTACCTGATCGAAGGCCAAGTGATCTACGAAGACACCACCGGCCAGTCCGGCACCCTGCCCAGCGGCGGCATGGAGTGGATGCAAGCCGGCAACGGCGTATGGCACACCGCTCGACCGGTTGCGGGTTCGCCGATCCAAGGTTTCCAGCTCTGGGTTGCGCTGCCGGCGGCAGAAGAAAATGCCCCATCCCGCAGCGTCTACCTGGCCCCCTCCGAGATCCCCCGTGAAGGTCCGGCGCTGGTGTTGCTTGGCGAATACGGCGCAGCCCGCAGCAGCGTCGCCTCCCCGGCGGGCATGAATTACCTCGCCGTGCAGGTGCAGGACAACGCGCACTGGCGCTACACGCCGCCGGCCGGGCACACCGTCGCCTGGCTGGCGGTCACCAGTGGCAGCCTCAGCGCCCACGGCAACGTGAATGCCGGGGAAATGCTGGTGTTCGAAGAATCCGGCACGGCCATCGACATCGTTGCCCGGGGCGCGACCTCCTTCGTGCTCGGTTCGGCGGTCAAGCATCCCCATGACCTGGTGATGGGCTACTACTCGGTGCACACCAGCGAGGCCGCCCTGGAAAAAGGCGAGAAAGAAATCCAGCGCATCGGCGCCCTTTTGCAACAAGAGGGTCGGTTGGCCTGACCGACCCTCGACTCAATCCCTCATTCATACCCGATCCCTTAGAGGTGAATCATGACTGACACCGGTCTCGATCTTCTGTTGTCCCGTACTCAAGTCGGCAAGCTGTCCCTGAAAAACCGCATGGTCATGGCGCCGATGACCCGCAGCCGCGCAGGCGCGGGCGATGCCGCCACGCCCTTGATGGCCGAGTACTACAGCCAACGGGCCAGCGCCGGCCTGATCATCAGCGAAGGCTCCCAGGTGTCGGCCCAGGGCAAGGGTTACCTGAGAACGCCGGGGATTTTTACTCCTGAGCAAGTCACCGGCTGGAAACAGGTGACCGATGCGGTCCATGGCGAGGGTGGGCAGATTTTTTTGCAGCTCTGGCATGTGGGTCGTCTTTCCCATCCTTTGGTGCAAGTCAACGGCGCCCAACCCGTCGCCCCTTCGGCGATCAAGGCCGATGGCGAGATCTATACCCCCGAAGGTCTCAAGCCCTACGAACTGCCACGGGCGCTGGCACTCGATGAAATCCCCGGCGTGGTCGCCGACTTCCGCCAGGCGGCCGTCAACGCGAAGGTCGCCGGTTTCGACGGCGTGGAGATCCACGGCGCCAATGGCTATTTGATCGATCAGTTCCTGCGTGACGGCACCAACCAACGCACTGATGCCTACGGTGGTTCGATCGAGCATCGCGCCCGTTTCCTCAAGGAAGTGGTCGAGTCGGTGATCGAGGTCTTCGGCGCCAGCCGTGTCGGCGTGCGCCTGTCGCCGATCTTCAGCTACTTCTCGATGAGCGACGGCAACCCGCAAGCAACATTTGACTACACGGCCAGGATGCTCAGCCGCTATGGCCTGGCTTACCTGCACATCGTGGAACTGGGCGAAGGCCCGTTCGACTTCCTGGAACTCAAGCGTCGCTTCGGCGGGACGTACATTGCCAATGGCGGCTACAGCGCCGAACGCGCCGCCACGGCCATCAGCCGTGGCGAAGCGGACCTGGTGGCGTTCGGCACGCCGTTCCTGGCGAACCCGGACCTGGTGGAACGGTTCAAACAGGGCCAGGCGCTGAACACCCCTGACGCCTCGACGTTCTATCAGGGCGACGAGCGTGGGTATACGGACTATCCGACTTTGGCCGGGGCTCAAGCAGGCCAAGAGGCGTAATGCCCGAGACCTGTGGGAGCTTGCTCGCGAAAGCGGGATGTCAGTCAACGATGATGTTGAATTTGGAATTGCCTTCGCGAGCAGGCTCGCTCCCACAAGATCTCCGGTTGACCGCTATATCTGCATTCACCACCAATCCCCTGTGGGAGCGAGCTTGCTCGCGAAAGCGGATTGTCAGTCAAGGATGATGTTGAATCTGATATTGCCTTCGCGAGCAAGCTCGCTCCCACAAGAGCTCCGGTTGACCGCAGAATTTACATTCACCACCAATCCCCTGTGGAAGCGAGCCTGCTCGCGAAAGCGGAATGTCAGTCAACGATGATGTTGAGATAGCGGTGGCTCAGAATGCAGCGGGCGCTCAAGTACTTTCCGACACATCAATCTGAAGCGGCACCACCCGTCTCGGCGCCGAGCCTGGTGGCGTGGCTGTCGCCGCCTCGACCAGTGCTTCGACCGCCTGTTCGGCCATTGCCCCGACGGGATGAGACAACACCGCCTGAACCAACCCCGTCTTCAACGCCTCGCGTGTCAACGGCGTCAGGTCGTGGCACACCACCACCGGCAGGCGAAGCTGCTGCTCCTGGAGACTGCGCAAGGCCCGCAACACCCCGGCGATGCCGCCACCAGCCACATACAGCCCGGCCAGGTCGGGCTCGGCCGTGAGCAAGTCCAGCGTATTGCCATACGCGAACTCATCGTCCTCCAGGGTCAGGCGCGAAGCGAGCAACTCCCATTCGTTGGAGTGCTCGGCCAGGTAACTGCGAAAGCTCAGTTCACAGAGTTCCTGGCACTGGAAACGCTGACTGCTGAGCATGACAGCCGCAGCGCCAGGTCGATCCGCCAGGCGGCTGATGAACCAGCCTGCCGTGCGACCGGTGAGTCGATTGTCCAACCCGACGTACCCCGTGCCGCTGGCGCTGGACAGCTCCGACAGCAACGCCACCACCGAAACGCCCGTCTCGCGCAATTGCGCAACCGCCTCCCGAACCCGTGGATGGTCCACTGCCACCACGCCCAGGCCCTCCACCTGATCGCGCAGGGCCAGGATGCGTTGCGCGACGATGACCGGGTCGAGATCGTCCAGATAACCAATGACCACGCGGATCCGTGCTCGCGTGCAGGTCGCGGCGGCATTCGATAGCGCATGGGCGAGCCCCTGGTAAAAAGGCACGCCACTTTTCTGCAACAAGAAGCCAAGCCGCAAGGTCGGGCGGTCGTTGAGCACCCGTTGTTCGATCACGCCCTTGGCATGGAACCCCAACCGCGCAGCAGCCGCGGCGATGCGTTGGGCGGTATCGGCACGCACATCGGCGCGAAGGTTCAGCACCCGGTCGACGGTGGACAGGCTGACCCCCGCCTCCCGGGCGACATCGGCCATGGTGGGGCGCAGTTTACGGCGGCGTTCTTCTGACATGTTTTGACACCTCCATTCGGTATCATGAGGGGTTTTGACAGATTAAGCCATCGCCCCATGGCCCCCTTTCCGCCAACTCAATAGCATCAGGCCAAGCACATAAAAACAATCACAGCCGGAGTGCCCCATGACGATTCATATCTGCACCGCGCCCTGCTGCTGGGGCGTCGACGACGTCAAGAACCCTTTCCTGCCTCCGTGGCGGCGGGTGCTTGGGGAAGCGGCCGAGGCCGGCTATCGCGGGATCGAGCTCGGGCCGTACGGTTACCTGCCGCTAGACCCCGATACCATCAGTCCGGCCCTGTCCGAACAGGGTCTGCAGGTGGTCGCCGGGACGATCTTCGACGACCTCGTCAGCCCCGCCAACCTGCCCGAACTGCTGCGCCAGACCCATGAAATCTGCACGCTGCTCAAACAGCTGCCGCCCATGGAACAGCAAGCCGGCCAGCGCCATGCCGGGCCCTATCTGGTGATCATCGACTGGGGCCACGAAGTGCGCGACTACGCAGCCGGTCATTCGGACCGCGCCCCGCGCCTGGACGATGCACGCTGGAACGCAATGATGGCGCACATCCGCGCCATCGCCGACATCGCCTGGCATCAATACGGCATTCGCGCCGTCATCCACCCCCACGCGGGTGGATACATCGAGTTCGCCGACGAGTTGGCGCGCCTGGTGGAAGATATTCCCCATGAAGTCGCCGGGCTGTGCCTGGACACCGGGCATCTGTACTACGCCGGCATGGACCCGGTTGCGTCGCTGCGCACCTACGCCCATCGCCTGGATTACCTGCATTTCAAGGACATCGATCCGGTGGTGTTCGATCAGGTGCTGAATGAACACCTCCATTTTTTCGCGGCCTGCGCCCGGAGCGTGATGTGCCCTATCGGGCGCGGTGTCATCGACTACCCGGCGCTGTACGACCTCGTGCATGAACTCGGCTACGTCGGCTGCATCACCGTCGAACAGGAGCGCGACCCACGCAATGCGGGGAGCAGCCTCGACGACGTGGCCGCCAGTCGCGCCTACCTGGCCGGCATTGGTTTCTGATCACACAAGGACAACGACATGATCAACGGCAGCAAAACCCTCACGCGCCCCATCCGCTGGGCCATGGTCGGTGGCGGCGAACACAGCCAGATCGGCTACATCCATCGCTCGGCCGCCCTGCGCGACCGGAACTTCGAATTGGTCGCCGCGGCGTTGGATATCGACCCCACCCGGGGCCAAGTCTTTGGCCAACAACTGGGCATCGACCCCGAGCGCTGCTATCCGGATTACCTGAGTCTGTTCGAGCTGGAGGCGCAACGTCCCGATGGGATTGAAGCGGTGTCGATCGCCACGCCCAACGGCACCCACTACGCCATTACCCGCGCCGCCCTGGAAGCCGGGCTGCATGTGGTCTGCGAGAAACCGCTGTGCTTTACCCTCGAACAGGCCGAGACCCTGCGCAGCCTGGCGCACGTCAAGGGGCGCATCGTTGGCTTGACCTACGGCTACGCGGGGCACCAGTTGATCGAACAGGCCCGGGCGATGATCGCGGCCCAGGAACTGGGCGAGATCCGCATGGTGCACATGCAGTTCGCCCATGGTTTTCACAGCGCGCCGGTGGAGGCCCGGAACCAGGCGACCCAGTGGCGCGTCGACCCGCGCCAGGCCGGGCCCAGCTACGTATTGGGAGACGTCGGCACGCACCCGTTGTATTTGTCCAAGGTGATGCTGCCTGATCTGAAGATCAAACGCTTGATGTGCAGCCGGCAAAGCTTCGTCGCCAGCCGCGCGCCGTTGGAAGACAACGCCTACACCTTGATGGAATACGAAGGCGGCGCCATGGGCATGGTCTGGTCCAGCGCGGTGAATGCCGGTTCGATGCACGGGCAGAAGATCCGCGTGATCGGCGCCCGTGCCAGCCTGGAATGGTGGGACGAGCGGCCCAACCAACTGAGCGTCGAGATCCAGGGCCAACCCGCGCAGATCCTGGAGCGCGGCATGGGCTACCTGCACGCCGACGCGCTGCAAGACGACCGCATCGGTGGCGGCCATCCTGAAGGGCTGTTCGAAGCCTGGTCCAACCTCTATCGCCGCTTCGCCCTGGCCATGGATGCGGCCAACCGTGGCGAAAGCGAAACGCTGGCCGCCCTGCGCTACCCCGACATCGATGCGGGTGTGGAAGGTGTGCGCTGGGTCGAGCGCTGCGTGGAGTCCGCTGACAACGATGCCGCCTGGGTCGCGTATTGATCCCGGTAATTCAGTCAACGCAATACCCCTGTGGCGAGGGAGCTTGCTCCCGCTGGACTGCGCAGCAGTCCCAAAAGGGGGCCGCTTCGCGCCCCAGCGGGAGCAAGCTCCCTCGCCACGGGCAATGAGTATTCCTCAATGGAGAACAACCATGAAAATCGCCCTCGACCCCTACATGCATCGCCACCTGAGCCTGCCGGACCTGTGCCGCAAGACCGCCGAGCTCGGCTTCGAGTACCTGGAGCTGTCGCCACGGGAGGACTTCCTGCCCTGGTGGGTACGCCCCCGCGCCCATAAGGAGCGCATCGCCGAGTTCAAGAAAGCCCTGCGCGTCCACGACCTGCAACTGGCCTCGCTGCTGCCGATGTACCGCTGGGCCAGCCCCCATGAAGACGAACGCCGGGCAGCGGTGAACTACTGGAAGGAGGCGATCCAGGTCGCCGTGGACATGGGCTGCCCGACGATGAACTCGGAGTTTGGCCGTGGGCCTTCGCCTGATCGTGGGCATACCGTCAGTTGCTGCGGTGGCGTGCACAGCCATGAGTCGAGCGAAGCGGCGTGGTGGCGCTCGATGGAGGAACTGGTGCCGATCCTGGAAAGCGAAGGCGTCACGCTGAACGTCGAGCCTCACCCGGAGGATTGGTGCGAGACCCTGCACCCGGCCCTCGACATGCTCAAGACCATTGGTTCGGACAACGTCAAGTTCCTGTACTGCACGCCGCACACCTTCTACTTCGGCGACGACATGCAGGCCATGATCGCCGAGGCCGGGTCGATGATCGCCCATGTCCACATCGCCGACACCTACAACCACAAGGCCTCGTCCGGCCTGCGCTACATCGTCAATCCCCCGGGCGCCAAGGTCACCGTACACCAACACATGGACATGCACCAGGGCGAGATCGACTGGGACCTGTTCTTCAGCGAACTGGCCAAGACTGGCTTCGACGGCATCGTCACCGCATGCGTGTTCGGCTGGGAAGAACGGGCGGACGACTCCGGGCGTTTCATGCGCAAGGAAATCCAGGCCTACGTGGACAAGTATTTCAGGTAGATCGTCACGGGAGCAATGGCACGATCCGCGGCTCGATCGCCTGCTCGCTCACCTCCAGCAGCGCCAGCGTCACCGGCAACTTGAACCGTCGCCGGCCGGCGCTGCCTGGGTTGAGATAGAGCCGCTCGCCACGCCACTCGATCAGCGGCTTATGGGAATGGCCGGTGATCACCAGCCGCACGCCTGGGTCGAGTGGCGCCGGCACGTCCGCGATGTCATGGACCAATAGGGCCTGCCATCCCATCAGGTCGAATTGCAGGCAATCGGCAAGGTACCCTGCCCATTCGGCGTCCAGATCGTTGTTCCCACGCACCACCTGCAGCTCGCCAATGGAAGCCAAGGCATCAAGGATTTCCGGGCTGCCGATATCACCCGCATGAATGATCCGCTCACAGCCTTGCAGCGCCGCAAGCGCTTCAGGGCGCAGCAGGCCGTGGGTATCCGAAATCACACCAATTTTCACGAAACCTTTCTCCTCAATCGTGTGTCGCCGGTTATACCTGCCTCGTCGCAGTTAGCTAACGTGCTGAAATCGAATAGGATAGGCTACGCCTGGAAAGGCGCAGACCCGTCGTGGAAAGGATATGTGAATGCTCGGACGCAAGCAGCCAGAGCCCAAGATCGAAAGCCCGGATGAAGCCTTCTCCCAGCAGGCTGTGCGGGCCGGAGCTGCATTTCGGCTGACCGTGAGTTTCATGCTGGTGGTGGTCATCGCCTTCCTGGCCGTCGAAGGCTGGCGAACCTGGCGCGATTACCGTGCCGCGTTTGCGTCTGCCCGGGACTCGGTGACGAACCTGGCACGGGCGACGGCCCAGCACGCCGAAGACACCATTCGACAAGTGGATGTGGTTACCGCCGCCCTCGCCGAACGGGTGGAGGGCGATGGCCTGCAGAACATGGACGTCCCGCGCATCCATAAGCTCTTGGTGCAACAGGCCGCGATCATGCCGCAGTTGCACGGGCTATTCATATACGGCCCGGACGGCCAATGGCTGGTGACGGACAAGGAAGTCATTCCGGAAATGGCGAACAACGCCGACCGCGACTACTTCCAATACCACCGCACCCATGAAGATCGAGGCGTGCGCATCGGTGACGTGGTCCAGAGCCGTTCCACCCACGACCTGATCATTCCCATTTCCCGCCGCCTGAACAACCCCGATGGCTCGTTTGCCGGCGTAATGCTGGGGACCGTGAAGGTCAGCTATTTCGTCGACTACTACGGCGACTTCAAAATCGATGGCAAAGGCGCGCTGGTCCTGGCCAAGCGCAGCGGAACGATCCTGGTCCGACGTCCCTTCGTCGCCTCGGTGATTGGCAAGAGCCTCGTCAACAGCGTGATCTTCAGGGAGCATTTACCCACCTCCAACCAAGGGGTTGCCGAAGCCAGGGCCGTCGTCGACGATACCGAGCGCCTGTATGGCTACCGGGCCTTGACCACGTATCCGCTGGTGGTGGAATCCGGCTTGTCCCGCGAGTCGATCATCGCGCCCTGGCGCCGGGACCTGCTCAAGACCGGCCTGGTGTTGATTTTCCTGATCGCGATACTGGTGGGCTTCGGGCTCATCGTGTTGAGCCAACTGCGCTACCGCATGACCATGGAAAAGCAGATTCGCAGCGCCCACCAGGCCATGCGCGACATGGCGCTGACCGACAGCCTGACCGGGCTGGGCAACCGCCGGCGGCTGGACATCACCCTGGCCGATGAGCTGCGCCTGGCCAGGCGCCAGGGCTCATCCCTGGCCCTGATCATGCTCGATGTGGATTACTTCAAGCGTTTCAACGACCGGTACGGCCATGCCGCCGGTGACGATTGCCTGCGGGCGATTGCGGGCGCGATCGGGCAGACCATCAAGCGGCCGGGCGACCTCGCGGTGCGCTACGGCGGTGAGGAGTTCACCGTGTTGTTGCCCAACACCGACAGTGCCGGGGCGGCCAGGGTCGCGCAGCAAATCCTCGAAGCCGTCAGGGCCTTGAACATTGAACATGGCGATCATCCCCTGGGCATCGTGACCATCAGCGCCGGCATCACCACCAGCCAGCCGAGCGACGAGGATGCAACCCCGGCGGTGCTGATCAAGGCCGCGGACGCCTTCTTGTACCTGGCGAAAAACACCGGGCGAAACCGTTGGTGCAGCGCTGGCGCAACGTCGGGGTGAACGCCGCGAGCGCGCCGCGCATCGGTCAGAATCGTGCAAACCCAAGTCCACAGGTGCCGGCGAGGCGCCTGGCGGCTACAATGCGCGCTTCGACCGTGACCAGCCTGACTAAAAACAAATGTCCTTGCCCAAACATCATCTGGAATTGCTCAGCCCCGCCCGCGACGTGACCATCGCCCGCGAGGCCATCCTGCATGGCGCCGACGCCGTGTACATCGGTGGCCCGAGTTTCGGCGCGCGTCACAACGCCTGCAACGAGGTGGGCGATATCGCCCGGCTGGTGGAATTCGCCCACCGCTACCACGCCCGTGTGTTCACGACCATCAACACCATCCTGCACGACAACGAGCTGGAGCCGGCCCGCCAGCTGATCCACCAGTTGTACGATGCCGGCGTCGACGCGTTGATCGTCCAGGACCTGGGGGTGATGGAGCTGGATATCCCGCCCATCGAGCTGCACGCCAGCACCCAGACCGACATCCGCACCCTGGCCCGGGCCAAGTTCCTCGACCAGGCCGGTTTCTCGCAACTGGTCCTGGCCCGTGAGCTGAACCTGCAGGAAATCCGCGCCATCGCCGACGAGACCGATGCGGCCATCGAGTTCTTCATCCACGGCGCGCTGTGCGTGGCCTTTTCCGGCCAGTGCAACATCTCCCACGCCCAGAACGGCCGCAGCGCCAACCGTGGCGACTGCTCCCAGGCCTGTCGCCTGCCCTACACCTTGAAGGACGACCAGGGCCGGGTGGTCGCCTATGAAAAACACCTGCTGTCGATGAAAGACAACAACCAGAGCGCCAACATCCGCGCCCTGGTGGAAGCCGGCGTGCGTTCGTTCAAGATCGAAGGGCGCTACAAGGACATGGGCTATGTGAAGAACATCACCGCCTATTACCGCCAGCGCCTGGACGATGTCCTCGAAGACCGCCCGGACCTGGCCCGCGCTTCCAGCGGCCGCACCGCGCACTTCTTCGTTCCCGACCCGGACAAGACCTTCCACCGTGGCAGCACCGACTATTTCGTCAGCGAGCGCAAGATCGACATTGGCGCCTTCGACTCGCCAACCTTTACCGGCGTGCCGGTGGGCGTGGTGGAGAAAGTCGGCAAGCGCGACCTGCAAGTGGTGACCTTCGATCCGCTGTCCAACGGCGACGGCCTCAACGTGCTGGTCAAGCGCGAAGTCGTCGGTTTCCGCGCCAACATCGCCGAGCCCAAGGGTGAGTTCGAAGAGGACGGCCAGAAACGTTACCGCTACCGCGTCGAGCCTAACGAGATGCCGGCCGGTATGTACCAGTTGCGCCCCAACCACCCGTTGAGCCGCAACCTGGACCACAATTGGCAGCAAGCATTGCTCAAGACCTCTTCCGAGCGTCGGGGCGGCCTGGCCTGGGTGGCGCGCCTGCGTGAAGAACGCCTGGAACTGACCGCCACCAGCGAAGAAGGCATTAGCGCCAGTGTTTCCCTGGATGGGCCGTTCGGCCTGGCGAACAAGCCGGAACAGGCCCTGGAGCAACTGCACGACCTGCTCGGCCAACTGGGCACCACCGAATACCACGCCACCGCTATCGAGCTGGATGCGCCCCAGGCGGTCTTCATCCCCAACTCGCAGCTCAAGGCGTTGCGCCGCGAAGCCATCGAAGCCCTGCCCGCCGCCCGCATCAAGGCCCACCCACGCGGTGGCCGCAAGGCCGAGACCAGCCCGCCTCCGGTGTCCCCGGAATCGCACCTGTCGTTCCTGGCCAACGTCTACAACCAGAAGGCCCGGGACTTCTACCATCGCCACGGGGTCAAGCTGAGCGACGCGGCCTTCGAAGCCCACGAGGAAACCGGTGAAGTGCCGGTGATGATCACCTAGCACTGCCTGCGCTTCTCGTTCAACCTCTGCCCCAAGCAGGCCAAGGGCGTCACCGGCGTGCGCACCAAGGTCGCGCCGATGCAGCTGATCCACGGCGATGAAGTGCTGACGCTGAAGTTCGACTGCAAACCTTGCGAGATGCACGTGGTTGGCAAGATCAAGGGCCACATCCTCGACCTGCCATTGCCCGGCAGCACGGCGCAGCCCGTGGTAGGCCATATCAGCCCGGAAGCCCTGCTCAAGACGATCCCGCGCGCACCGCATTAAGCAATAGCAAGCCCACATTGGGTTTCGGGCGTTCACAAAACATGCATCCACCACAGGTCCCTGTGGGAGCGGGGGTTGAAGCGGAGGGCGGGGAAAAGTCGACGAGAGGGTTGGATTTTGGGGGGCGGTGGCGGCGGAGGCCCGGGCCCGACAGCAGAAGGG